>JBDSIP010000515.1:0-13869 GCA_039917915.1 Thermoflexales bacterium | reverse complement strand
TCTGGTCAACACAGCTCGGGGTGAGCTTGTGGACGAGGCCGCCCTGGCGGCCGCGCTGATTGGAAAACGCCTTGCAGGCGCGGCCAGCGATGTCTTTGTCGACGAGCCGCCGGGCAAGGACCATCCCCTGCTCGAGCTGGACAACTTCATCGCCATGCCGCACAGCGCGGGCCAGACCCGCGAGGGGCTGAGCGCGATGGGGCGGGTGACGGCCGACAACGCGCTGCGCATGTTGCGTGGCGAGCCGCCGCTGTTCCGGGTTGCGTAAATGGGAGGCCAGATGATGCTGCGCGCGGGTCCGCTCGAAATGCGCTACGGCTACGGCGATCTGCGCGCCATCTCAGTAGGGGGACGCGAGATCGTGCGGCGGATCTATGCCGCCGTGCGTGACCGCAACTGGGACACCGCCCCAAACGCGCTCGACAACGTCGTTGTCCAGGCGCGGCCCGACGCGTTTGACGTTTCGTTTGCCTGCGAAAACAGACTGAATGATGTGGACTTCGCGTGGCGCGGCGCGATACACGGCTCGGCTGAAGGCACAGTCACTTACAGGCTGGAGGGCAGCGCGCGGGCCACATTCTTGAAGAACCGGATCGGGTTCTGCGTGCTGCACCCCGCTGCCTGCGCGGGGGCGCAATGTGAGATCCAGCACGCGGACGGCGGGCGTGAGCGGGCGGTTCTGCCCCGGCGGATCATCGCCGCCCAGCCGGTAAGCCCATTCGAGAACATGCGCCTGTTTCGCCAGCGTATTGCCGGCGGCGCCTGGCTCGAGATCGCCTTTGAGGGCGATCTGTTCGAGATGGAGGATCAGCGCAACTGGACCGACGCGAGCTACAAGACCTTTAGCACGCCGTTACGCCTGCCCTTTCCGGTCGAAGTCAAACAGGGCGCGCACGTGCGTCAGATGATCACCCTGCGCGTCGAGGGCCTGCCCAGGCGCGGGCGCGCGCGTCCGTCCGCAAATCCACTCATTTCGTTCAGCGATCACACCGTGCCCCTGCCGAGGATTGGGTTGGGCATGCCCGCCGATGCACCGGCGCCGCGCGAAGGCGCCGTGCAAGCCCTGCGCGGCCTGAAACTCGCCCATCTGCGCGCGGATCTTGACCTGTCAGGTGACACAGTTGTCGGTGATCTCAGACGCGCGACGGCGATGTCCAAGCGGCTGGGCCTGCCCCTCGAACTGGCCTTGTTGGTGCCGGCCGAAGATGCCGACGTAGCGCTGCTGCGCGCCCGCGCGGCCATTCAGGCGGCCAGGCCCAGGATAGCGCGCTGGCTGATCTACCGGGCAGTCGAGGTGCAGACTGAGCCCCCTCCGATTCAGACCCTGGTAGGGCTGGCTCGGCGACATCTGAAGGGCCTTGCTCCGCGCGCGCCCTTCGCGAGCGGGGTGAATACCGACTTCATGTTTCTGAATCGGCATCCGCTGGCCGCGACCGGGATGGATGCATTAACGGTGGCGATCAATCCACAGGTGCATGCCTTTGACGACGCTTCGCTGGTGGAGACGCTCGCCGCGCAGGGCACCCTGGCGAAGAACCTGCAACGCCTGGCCCGTTCGAAGCCCGTGATCGTCTCGCCGGTCACGCTGCTGCCGCGCTTCAATCCGTATGCGACCGCCGCGCTTGCGCGCGCATCCCCGCCCGCGGACCCGCGTCAGCGCACGGCGTTTGGGGCGTGCTGGGCCCTGGGAAGCCTGAAATACCTGGCCGAAGCGGGTATGTCGAGCGTCACCTTCTTCGAAACGCATGGTCCGCGCGGATTGCTGGAGGGACGGAATATCTTCCCCGTCTACGCTCTATTCGCCGCCGTCGGCGCATTCGCGGGCGGCGCGGTGCTCGCCTCAGCGAGCAGCCGCCCGCTCACGGCCGATGCGCTGGTGTTGGTCAAAGGCCGCCGTACCAGCGCCCTGATCGCCAACTTCGCCGAGGGCGAAACCGACATCGAGGTGCGGACCGCCGCGCGGCCGAAACGAATCGATAGGGTCGTGGGGGCGGAATCTGCTCCCGCGACCTATATGGATGGACGCCTGCGCCTGCGTGTCGCGGGACGATCCATCACAAGGGTGACGTGGGCGCAATGAGGAACACGATGCGAGCAGCCATATTTGATGCCCCCCACACGATGCATATCGGCGAGTGGGAGACCCCTCAGCCCAGCCCGGGCGAAGTCATCGTCACGCCCCGCGCCATCGGCATCTGCGCCGGTGATATGTACATCTACCAGGGCAAGAACCCGTATGCCAGCTATCCTGTGATCGGCGGGCATGAGATCGCCGGCCTGGTGACTGGCGTCGGCGAGGGGGTGACCGGCTTGCGCGAGGGCGAGCGGGTGGTGGTCGAGCCCTTCATTGGGTGCGGCAAATGCTATCCCTGCCGGGTGGGCAAACGCAACTGCTGCGCGAATTTGCAGATCATCGGCGCGCATCGCGCCGGCGGGTTTGCCGAGCGGGTGGCCGCGCCCGCGCAGAACATCCACAGGGTGCCGGCTGGGATGTCGGCGACGGTCGCGTCATTTGCCGAGCCGGTGGCGATCGGGGTGCAGGCGTGTCGGCGCGGCCAGGTCGGGCCGGAGGACACCGTCCTGATTCTGGGCGCGGGGCCGATCGGGCTGGCCCTGATCGAGGTGGCCCGCGCGCGCGGGGCAAGCGTCTTTGTCACCGACGTGATGCCGGAGCGGCTCGCGTTCGCCCGCACCCTCGGCGCGCAAACGCTGGTGAGCGATGCCGATCTGAGGCGCAGCGTGCTCGACCTCACCCAGGGCGAGGGCATGCCGGTCGTCATCGAAGCCACTGGCAATGTCAGGGCGATGGAGAGCACCGTCGATTTGGTCGCGGCCGGCGGGCGAATTGTCATCGTTGGCCTGGTCAAGACCGGGACCCAGGTTCAGTTCCCGGGACTCGACTTCACCCGCAAAGAGATGACCGTTGTCGGGTCGCGCGCCAGCGTGAATTGCTTCCCGGAGGCGCTGGAATTGCTGGCCAGCGGCCGGATCCACTACCCGAAAGTGGCGACCGAATTTAGCCTGTGGGACGCGCCGGAGGTCTTCCACGAACTGGATGCGTATCCGGGCAAGGTCCACAAGGGCGTATTGCTGGTCGGGTAAACCGGGACGCCGGCCACGTTGTGGGCGCGTGCCGGGCGCGCGAACTTGTCATCGGCGAGGTAGCAGCGCACCGGCCCTGCGGCGGGCCGACTCGCCTATACGCTGTTGTCCGAAAAGGGCAGGACGACGGTCTCTAGCAGATTGACGACCGCCCAGCGTACGTTCTGCAGGTGCTGGCGAAACTGAGTCTCGGCAGCGTCGCCGTCGCCGGAAAGTATGCTGGCGACAAATGTCTCATGTTCCTGGGTGGAGAGCTGAATCCGCATCTGCATGGCCACATAACCCTGCCGGACGCGGTGCCATTGGTCATTCAAATTCGCAATGATCCGCCGGGCGCGCTCGTTGCTTGCCATTTCGAAGAGGACATCGTGCAACTGAAAATCAGATTTCAGCCACGCATCCGGGTCGGCTGCGTCGGCGGCGACCCGCATGGTTTTGATCGCGCCTTTGAGCGCCCGGCGAAGCTCGTGATTCTGGCAGGCGGCGGCTTTCCGGGCGATGGCGCCCTCCACCGACACTTTGATCTCAAAGATTTCGTGGATGTCGCTCAGTGAAAGCCGGTAGACCCGCCACCCGCGCCGGGCCTCGTTGACCAACAGCCCCTCGTTCTCAAGGCGCTGAAATGCTTCGCGAACCGGCGTTCGCGATATCCCGATTTCGGCCGCCACGTCCGCGTCAGTCACAACCTGGCCCGGTTTGTAAGCCAGGGACATGATGCGGTCTTTGACATAGGTATAGGCTTGTTGCTGCAAAGTCGAGATCGTGGTGGACATCGAGACCCTCCTGTCAAGGGTGAATGTTACTGTGTTTGAACTCCCTTTTGAGAATATCAAATCTTGACTTTCAGTATACTATAGAGTATGATTTGGTATGCGGCGCAACGGTATTGAGGATGTCCAGTCGGGCGACTCAACTTGCGCCATTTGACCGACGCAACGTGACGGACAGTTCGGATTGTTCCGGACAACAAGACAAAAACAACAGGAGGATCAGTCGTGAAAAACCCAATCAGTCGTCGTCGATTTCTGCGCTTTGGCGCGAGCGCTATCGGCACCGGGGTCGCGCTGGCCGCGTGCGGACCGGCCGCAGCGCCACCAGCGCCAACGGCGAAACCGGCCGCGCCAGGCGCGACCGATGTCCCGAAGCCGGCCGCTCCTTTGATCGTCACCGGCGACACGTTCTGGTGGCACAGTTTGAACGAGACCGAGTCGCGCCGGACGACGGTCGAAGCCTGGTTCAAGAAGAACTATCCAAAGACCCAGCTCAAGATCGACATCACCCCGACCGATTTCTTCCCGAAGGTCATGGCCCAGATCGGCGCTGGCGACTCGCCGGACATGATCTACATGCACGAATCGCAGGTGACTAATTTTGCCCGGCTCGGCGCATTGACCTCGATCGAGCCATTTCTCAAATCGAGCCCGCTTCCGGGTGACGCCTCCAAATACCCGATCGATCTGTTTCGCCGGGACAGCGCCTGGAAGGGCGAGTTATTTGCTTTGCCCGTCGGCTTCGCAGTTTTGATGCTGCGTTACAACAAGACGATGTTTGAGAAGGAAGGCATCAAGCTTCCCACCGATAAATGGACTTGGGACGATTTGCGTGAGGCCGCCGTTGCGCTGACCAAGGACACTACAAAGTCCGGCCAGCCCGACCAGTGGGGCTGGAATGGCTGGCAGACCGACTTCATGCCGACCTCGTGGCCGTTGCTGCGCAGTTTTGGCGCCCAGCACTTTGATGACACGCGCTCCAAGAGCGTGATCAACAACGCCGCCGGTGTTGCGGCGCTCGACTTCATGATGTCGACCTGGTGCGGCAAGACCCGCTGCTCGCCGGCGCCGGCCGCCCGCAAGCAACTCCAGTCCGGGACCGTCCAACTGTTCGAAGGCGGCAAGGCCGCCCTCGACTTCATTCTGTCGCAGAACGTCACGGGTTCGCTAAAGGCAATCGACAACAAGTTCGAGACCGGGCTTGAGCTTTACCCGGCCGGCCCGAATGGCCGCTTTGTGCGCACGGGCGGCACGAGTTACGCCATCCCGTCGCGCAGCAAGAACCCCCAGATCGCCTGGGAGCTGCTGCGCTATCTGGTCGGGGACGAAGATGCCAACCGTGAGGCGGCTGCCTACCAAAATGGGAATCCGCTGATTCAGCTCGACTATGTGACGAAATACAACGCCCCTCCCGGCCCGCTGGCTGAAAAGTGGCGCTCGATCGTCACCGACGGGTTCAAGAAGTATGGAACGGTCGTGCAGTACTCGGCGACAGGAGAATACCCTGCCGTGTTCGCGTCCGCTCTCGACAAGGCCGCCGAGTGCGGAACGACTGCCCAGAAGGTTGGCGACGAGATTGCCGCCAACGCCGACAAGCTGCTGAAAGATCTGAAGTAGACGCAACGGCACGGTTCTCTGTGGCCGAACGGCCCATCTTCTGCCTCGCCCCAGGGCCAGAAGATGGGCCAAATCCAGATCGACAATTTGCCATCGCGGACCGCCGCCGCCACGTAAGTCATGCTTAAGCGCGCCAAACCCGGCTCCCGGCCCGTGAGCTTCCGCCGTTCCGAGTGGAAATGGGCATACCTCTTCATCGCGTTGAACCTGCTCGGGTTTCTTGTGTTCAGCCTCGGGCCGATCCTGTTCTCGGCCGCGATGGCGTTTATGAATTGGAGCGTGCTGAAGCCTCCGGAATTCGTCGGCCTGGCAAACGTCGAGCGTCTGGTTGATGATGAGATGTTCTTGCTGACCCTCGGTAACACGGTGGTCTTCGCGCTTGGCAATGTCGTTGCGGTGACCGTTTCGGCCTTTGTGATCGCGGTCCTGCTCAATCAGCCGATCCGGGGACGGGCGATCTTTCGGACCGTGTTCTTCGTGCCGTCGATCACACTCGTGGTGTCGGTTGCCATGATCTGGCAGTGGCTGATCAACCCTCAGGGCGGGCTGATCAACTACCTGCTTAATCTGGCGGGATTGCCGCAACCGCAATGGCTGGCCGACCGCCAGATGGCCCTGCCGACCCTGATCATGATCTCGGTCTGGCAACACATGGGTTACTACGCGGTCATCTACCTGGCGGGCTTGCAGGGCATCCCCAACGAATACTATGAGGCTGCCCAGATCGATGGCGCATCGAACCTGCAGCGTACCGCGTTCATCACGATTCCCCTGATCGCGCCGACGACATTCTTTGTTCTGGTGACAAATCTTATCGCCAGCTGGCAAGTCTTCGAGCTGCCGTATTTGCTGACCGGGGGCGGGCCGGCCAACGCCACCCGCACACTCCAGATGTATGTCTACTCCCAGGCGTTTGGCAGCTTCAGGATGGGTTATGCCTCGCTCATGTCGTGGGTGATGTTCCTGCTGATCTTCGGCGTGACCATATTCCAATGGGTGATAGCGCGCCGGCGCGAGCAAGTGGTGGATTTGTAGGCCCGTCATGACAACCAACCAGTTCCCCCTTCCTTCCCCGCCGGGTCGTTTCCAAAGCCCGCGATTTGCCGCCATCCGGCGCGGATTTTGGCCGGTTGTGATCACCCTCGCCCTCGCCTTGTTTGCCGCGACCATGGCCCTCCCGCTCTTCTGGATGTTGTCCACGTCGCTAAAAACCGAGCCCGAGATCTACTTGATCCCGCCGTCCTTGTTTCCGCGCGCGCCGATCTGGTCAAACTACGCGACCGCTTTCAGCGTGATTCCGTACTGGCGGATGCTGCTCAACAGTTCAACGGTTGCGCTGACCGTCAGGGTTTCGCGCGTGTTTACCAGCACCCTTGCCGGCTTCGCGTTTGCGCGGCTCGAGTTTCCAGGCCGGGACAAGTTGTTCCTGATGTATCTTGCGGTGCTGATGGTGCCCTTTACGGTCACGATGATTCCGCTCTACATCATCGTTCGGAATCTGGGCTGGCTCGACAGCATGTCAGCCTTGATTTTCCCGATGTTTGTCAGCGCCTACAATACTTTTCTCGCCCGCCAGTTCATGCTTTCGTTACCGAGGGATTTTGATGACGCTGCCCGGATCGACGGCGCAAATCCATGGGTGATCTATACGCAGGTCATCCTGCCGCTGTGCCGGCCGGTCATCTCGGTGATCGCCCTGTTCAGCTTTATGACCAGTTGGAACTCGTTTATCTGGCCCCTGCTGGTTCTGAGCTCGCGGGAGATGCTGACCATCCCGATAGGGCTGGCGATCATCGCCTCGGGGAATGGCTCCGGCGATTACATCCAGTGGAACTACTTGATGGCCGCCGCGACGGCAACGGCTTTGCCCATCATCACCTTGTTTCTGATCGCGCAACGCCAATTCGTGCGGGGCATCGCCATGAGCGGCCTTCGCGGCTGACGTCACCGAGAAAATCGAATGACCCAATCAACCCTGTCCGTCTCCGGCACGCGCCTGCTCCTCGATGGCCAGCACTTTCCTTTTCAGGGCCTGAGCTTCTTCAACGCGCTCTACAACCCAACCTTCAATCACAGCCCGGACGATCGGGCGGCCTGGATGATGAAGTTCCGGGCCACTGGCATCAACGCGCTGCGCGTGTGGTGCCAGTGGGATTACACGCCGCCGCGCAGTTTTGTCGACACCGGCCCAGACCAGACGCTGTATTCCGCGCAAGGCGACGTTATCGAAAACCGTTATGCAATTCTGGTATCGCTTCTAGACCTCGCCGACGGCCTCGATATGACGACCATGGTCACCCTTTTCTCGCACGAGAAGGAGCCGAATTTGCCGATTCCGGCGCTGGAGCGCGCGGCGGGCCAGATGGTCCGCCTGCTCAAGCCTCACCGAAACCTGCTCCTGCAGGTTTGGAACGAGGACTCCACCCACATCCTGCGTCTTATCGATATCATCCGGGCCGAGGATGCATCCCGCGTCGTGACGAGCGCGCCGGGCTTTTCCGATGATTTCGGCGACGACGCGCAAAACGCAGCTCTGGACGCGCTGACGCCGCACACAAATCGCCAGAGCCCGGACGGATTCTGGAATGTCGCGCCGGGCCAGCTCGAGACGCTACTGCGCCGGTGGAACAAGCCCGTCATCGACGATGAGCCAGCCCGGAATGGAATCGCTCAATTCGGGGGGCGGCCGGACGCCCAGCCCTGGCAGCATATCGAGCAGATCAAACGCGTTCGGGCGCTGGGTGGCTACCACGTTTACCATCACGACATGTTCCAACTGCCATACGGGTCCGCCGCAACTCCGCCCCATGGAATCCCCGACCCTGATTTCAGCCCCTACCATCGCCAGGTCTTCGATTACCTGCGCGACAACCCGGGCTGGGCGGCCGCATGAAAATTCTCATCGTTGGCGGGACGGGCTTGATCAGCACGGTGACGACGCGCATCCTGCTCGAACGCGGGCACGCAATCACCCTGTTCAACCGCAATCAAACCGTTACCCGTTTCGACGGACATGTGCATCGCGTATCAGGCGACCGCCGCGAGCATGCCGCGTTCGAGGCCAAAGTCGCGATGCTGGGCGACTTTGATTGCGTCATCGATATGGTGGGCTTTACGCCCGCAGATGCGGAGAGCGCCGCGCGGGCGTTTCGAGGCCGGTGCGGGCACTACATCTTCTGCAGCACCGTGGACGTCTACGCCAAGACCAGCGCCGGCTTTCCCGTCAAGGAAGATCGGGCCCTGGAACCGGTCGGCGCCTACGGCAAGGACAAGGCTCGCGGCGAGATGATCCTGGCCGCGGCCTCGAAGCGTGAAGGTCTGAACCTCACAATCATTCGCCCGGCAACCATCATCGGCGAGGGCAGCGCGCCCTCACATACGTTTGGCCGCGGGACCGGGTTCCTCGACCGAATCCGCAAAGGCAAGCCGGTCGTCGTCCACGGCGATGGCAGCTCAGTCTGGTGCTGGTGCCACTGCGACGATGCCGGGGCCGCCTTCGCCAACGCGGCCGGTAACCCCGCGGCCTTCGGAAATTCCTATCACGTCGCGGGTGAGGAGTGGATGACGTGGGCGCGTTACTACGCGTGTGTGGCCGAGGCGCTCGGCGCTCCGCAGCCCGACATTGTGCGTATTCCCACCGAGGTTCTGGCGCAGATCGCCCCTGACCGCGCGAAGCCCAGCGTCGAGAACTACCAATACAACAACATGTTTGATACATCGGCGGCGTGGGCCGATCTCGGTTTTCGCTACACGGTGCCCGTGACCGAAGCCGTGAAGCGAACGTATGGCTGGCTTGCCGCAAATGGCCGGGTCGTGAACAGCGATGAGGATTCGTTCGAAGATAGCCTGATCGCCTCGTGGCGCGCATTGATTGGAGGCTGGAGGGCCCAATCAAAATGAGTCTGCCACCGGAATTGACAAATCCCGCAGGGCTCTTTAGCGATTACCTTCGCGTGACGGGCGTTGCCCACACCGGCCCGGAAAAGGCGGGTGATCCGGCCCTCATTGGCAAACGCCTTGGGCTCATCAACGGGTCTTCGTGGGTGACGCTGTGGTCGACCTACTTTGGCCGGCGCTATGTCCCGGGCGCGCATCTGATCAATGTGGGGAACGAGGCCGTTCAGGTCAACTTTATGGACGCCCACCGCCGCGGTCTGGCCTGCCCGCCTCAGGCGAACATCGACGCGTTTGTCCGCTACGGCCTTGATCTGGCCCAGCTTGCTCACGTGGACGCGATCCTGCTGACCTGTTCGACGATGAATCGCGCCTTTGGACAGGTCCAGCAGGCCCTCGCGCCGTACCGAGTGCCCGTGATCCAGATCGACCAGCCGATGATGGAGCGGGCAATCTCCTGCGGGCCGCGCGCGCTTGTGATTGCCACACATGGCCCCACGGTCAGCAGCACTCAATCACTTCTGGGCGAAACCGCCGCCGCTGGCGGGATGAAGATGGACTTTGAAGGTTTGACACTCGAGTCCGCCTGGTATCGCCTTGCGGAAGGCGACATCCAGGGCCACAACGAGATTCTGGCCGAAGCGATCCGCTCCGCGACGTCGCGGAGTTCTTTCGATTGCGTCGTGCTCGCTCAACTGTCCATGTCGGTGTTTAATCTGTCATATCCCGACGCGTCGTCGGCCTTCGGCCTGCCCGTGCTGACCAGCGCGGAGTGCGGATTCGCACGTGTTCGGGAAGTATTGTCGGCCGCGCCCGCGCGCAATTCCCTGGAGTCCAGATCATGAGTCCACGCATTCGTTTCTTTGGCATTGCCGCCTACGAGCTTGTCACCGAGGACGGCCTGCATGTGTTGATTGATCCCTTCCTCGACGAGAATCCCAAGAATCCGATCAAGTCGGACCAGCTTGAGCGGGTCGACCTGATCGTGGTCAGCCACGCCGCTTTCGATCACCTGGGCGACACCGAAAAACTTGCGCGGCGCACCGGCGCGCCTGTGATCTGCGGCGGCGAAGTAAAGGCGTATCTGATGGCGAAAGGCGTTCCGGCCACTCAGATTCGCGCCACGACCTGGGGCATCGCCGTTGAGGTCGCCGGGGTGAAGGTGCAGCCCGTTGAATGCCACCATTGGTCGCAGATCCGCCTGCCGGATGGCACGTTCGCAAGTGGTGTGCCGATGGCCTTTGTGATTTACGCCGGCGCGGGCGCGCGCTTTTACCATTACGGGGACACGGCTATTTTCAGCGATATGAAACTGCAGGCGCAACTCTACGCACCCACGGTCGGGGCGGTTGGAATCACCAATCCGATGGAGATTCTCGACCGAAACCCGATGCCGGGGCGCATGCTGACGGGTGAAATGAGCCCGTCGGAAGGCGCCCTGGCGGCGCAATGGCTCGGTTTCCAAACCGTGCTCCCCTGCCACTATTGTTCGCCCGATCATCCCGAGAATGCGCGCGATCTGGCTGAGTTCCAGGCGTGCCTGGATGCCGCCCGTGCCCGCGGCGAACGCGTGCCGGACAGCGTCGTCCTGCGCGCCGGGGATTGGATGCCGCTGGTCTGACAGCCTGGAAATGCGGCTCTACACATACGTCTCGAAGGGCAGGGTTCGCCTGGGCGCGGAGCGCGACGGAAGGCTGATTGAGCTTCCGTTTCCCGATATGCGGGCGCTGATCTGCGCCGGACGGGCGGGCCTCGCTAAGGCGCGCTCCATATTGCGGATGGCGCCGCAGCGAGTCGGTGTTCCTGTTTCGAGGGCGCGCTTGCTCGGGCCTCTTCCCGCGCCCGGAAAGATTCTATGCAGCGGCTTGAACTACAGAAGCCACATTGACGAAAACCCGGACGCGAAGTTTCTGAGTGACCCGCGTTTCTTCGGCAAGTTCAACAACTGCGTCATTGGGCCGGGCGAGCCGATTCGCCATCCCGGCCCGGAATACAAGGTCGACTACGAAGTCGAACTGGCCGTGGTTGTTGGACGGCGTATGTTCAGGGCGAGCGAAGATGTCGTGATGGGCCGGATCTTCGGTTACACGATCTTTAACGACGTGTCGTCCCGTTGGATACAGTTTAAGGATGCCAACGAAATGATGGGCAAGAATTTCGACACCTTTGCCCCGATGGGACCGTGCATCGTGACCGCGGACGAAATTCCAGATCCGTCGGTTTTAGGTCTTCGGTTGAAATTGAATGGTCAGGTGATGCAGGATGGCACAAACCGGGATTGGTGCTTTCCGCTCCCCCGCCTGATTTCCTGGCTAAGCAGCGCCATGACGTTCGATCCCGGCGACATTGTGACGACCGGCACTCCGGCCGGTATCGGTTACTTTCGATCACCCCAGGTCTTTCTGAAGCCTGGCGATACCTGCTCACTTGAGATCGACCAAATCGGCAGGCTCGAGAACCCTGTCGTTGCCATCGGGTCGACGCGACACCGCTGATCGCGTATTGATGGCATAGCGGCCAGCCGCTTGACACGCTCCCCGTCTACCGTAAAATCAGTGCAGTCCAAAACGTTTTGGGCCTCTGCCCAAGCGAAGCGCGCACTGCCATGTCCCCTGTCACCATTCGCGACGTCGCCACCCGCCTCAACCTGTCCATCACCACCGTTTCGCGCGCCCTGGATGGCTACCCCGACGTTGCCGCGGCCACCCGGGCCCGGGTCGAGACGGCCGCCCGCGAGATGGGCTATGCGCCCTCGCACATGGCCCGCCAAATGCGCCGCCAGCGCGCCGACGCCATCGGCTTTGTCATCCCGGTCACCCGCAAGCTCGAGGGCGGATCGCGGGCCTTCGCCGACCCGTACTTCAGCGAGTTCATCGCCGGACTCGGCGATGAAGCCACCCGCCACAAGCTCGACCTGCTGGTCAGCGTCGCCACCGAGGAGGACGAGCAACCTATCTACGAGCGTTGGGCGCGCGGGCGGCGGGTTGATGGCTTTGTCCTCAACCGCATGCGCGCCCACGACTGGCGGGCGCGCTTCCTGCTGCGCAACGACCTGCCGTTTGTCGCCAACGGCCGCGAGGTGGGCGCGGTCACCTATCCCTTCATCGAGGTTGACAGTCGGAGCGGGTTCAGCCAGATGGTCGCCCATCTCGCTGACCTTGGGCACCGCCGGATCGCCTATATCGGCGGCCTGCCCAACCTGCGCTCGCAGGCCGACCGGCTGTCGGGATACCGGGCTGGATTGAAGAAGGCCGGGATCGCCTTTGATAAGCGTCTGGTGGCCGCCGGCGATCTTACCCGCCAGGGTGGCTATCTCGCCGCCCTTGAGCTGCTCCAGCGCGCGCCACGGCCGACCGCCCTCATTGGGATGAACGATATGACCGCCCTCGGCGCCATCCGCGCTGCCAACGAACTTGGGCTGCAGGTCGGGCGGGATGTCGCCATCGCCGGTTTTGACGGCATCGACGACGGCGCGCACGCCAGCCCGCCTCTCACGACCCTCATTCAACCTGCCTATAGCATCGCCCGCCAGTCGGTCCAGATGCTGGTGGCGCTCATCAACGGCAATCCGATCGCGGAGCGGCAGATTGTGCTGCAACCCGAGCTGGTCGCCCGCGCTTCAACCCTGGGGCCAGCATGAACCACACACTCGACGAGATCACCCGCGCCTGCGATGATCTGTTGCGGAGCAACCGCGTCCACAGTTCTCTGGATGGCCAACCGTTTCGCTACACCCGACCCGCGCCCTCGACCTACGAGCAGCAATGGCTGTGGGACTCGTCCTTCCATGCGATCGCCCTGCGCTGGCTTGACCCGGCCATGGCCTGGGATGAACTGCGGGCCGTCGTCGCCCACGCGTACCCCGACGGGCCGGACGCCGGCATGCTCCCGCACATGACCTATTGGGACGGCGGGGGCTCGGAGTTGTGGCGCGATCCAACACGCAGCGCAATCACGCAGCCGTCGCTGGTCGCGCTCGCGGCCATGCGGGTGCATGAGCTCGCGCCGAATGCCGCCGCGCTGTCCGGCCTCTATCCGCGCATCGCCGCCCACCACGAGTGGTTGGATCGCCGGCGCGACACCGATGGCGACAACCTCGTGGTCTGTATCCACCCCTGGGAGTGCGGCTGGGATGCCTCGCCGCGCTTTGACCCGGCCATGAGCAGCGTCGTGGACAACGGCGATTACTCACACGACGGGCTGCGAGCCGGGCGGTTGCGCCTGGCGGCTGTTTGTCAGAACCTTGACTGCGACCCTGCGTCATTGCTTGACGCGGGTTATTTCCATGTTGAGCAGTGCGATTTCAACGCCCTGCGCGCCGCCGACCTGGAGGCCCTGAGCGCGATGGCCGCCGTCCTGGGTCTCTCTTCTGAAGCTGCGCGCTGGGGTGAGCGCGCCAGCGCCATTCAGAGCGCGGTCGCGACGAAACTGTGGCGTCCCGCGCCAGGCGGCGGGCATCAGGTCGTCGACCTCTCTGGTCAGGATG
>JBDSIP010000514.1:0-3380 GCA_039917915.1 Thermoflexales bacterium | reverse complement strand
TTGAGCAGGCGGGCCAGGTCGCGGCCGACCGGGGCGAGCTCGGCCACACAGTTGAGACCGCCCAGATTGGAAAACGCCCCGTCAAGCGAGGCTGGCGCAAGCTGTCCGAGTTCCTCGATGGCCAACGGACGCAGTTCAACCGAGTCGGCCAGGCCCGCGGCGCGGACCTTTCGATCCGCCACCGCCAGCATCGCCGCCGATTGATCAGTCGCCAGCACGCGCGCGCCCTTGCGGGCCAGGTGGATGGCATCGTCGCCCGTGCCGCAATTCAGCTCGAGGACCCGTTGGCCGGCGTGGAAGCGGGCGTCCAACCGGGCCTGGACGCGTGATCGAAAGACGCGCCCGATTGCGGACGCGCCGAAATCCTGATCGTAGCCGGCAGCCAGCGCATCAAATCCCGTTGGACTGGCGGTCATTCGTCTCTTTCGTCCTCCGCGGCGTGAAGATCGGAGCGGGCAGCTTCGGCGGCAGCGTTCAGGCGGGCGTGCTCGACCGGATCCGTCGCGGCGACCCGCTGGGCGTGCACGGCGTTTCTCAGCCATTGATCGGCAAAGCGGTAGTAGCGCCGGGTGTGGCGGCCCGCAATGATGTAGTCGCGGTCGCTCGCTTCCTCCCAGGCCCGGCCCAGCCGGGTCCGATCCTTGACCGCCTCAAAGTAGGGCGTGTTCTTGATCGGATACGACACGGTCGTCAGGAAGGTATCCGGGTTGGCGGACTTGACGTGCTCGACCGTGGCCGCGATGTCGTCGGCTGTTTCGCCCTCATAACCCCACATTAGGAACATCCCGACCTGGATCCCGTGGCGTTGGGCGAGGCGGGTCGCCTGCTGGACTTGCTCGACCGTCACGCCGCGCTGCATGGCGTCGAGGATGCGCTGGCTTCCGCTCTCGGACCCGATCCAGATTCGATAGCATCCCATCCCGGCCAGGGTCTCGAGCACGTTCTCGTCCAGCATCCGGTCGGCCCTGGAGATGGTCTCGAAGGGCAGCTTCAGGTTTCGGCGCTTGAGCTCGGCCGCGTAGGCATACAGCCAGCGATGGCTGATGGTGAAGACATCGTCGGCGTACCACACTTGATCGGGATGGTAGCTCGCCCGAATGAAGTCGACTTCCGCCGCGCAGTCCGCCGGATCGCGTCGCCGGTGGCTGTAGCCAAACACGGCATGCGAACACCATTTGCATTTGTATGGGCAACCCCGGGCGGTGATCAGGTTCACACTGCCAGAGCCATGATGGCGCCGCCACACATCCACATAGGCGGCCTGATCGATCGCGGCGCGATCGGGCCACGGGATCGAATCGATATCCTTGATCTGGGCCCGCCCGGTCGTCGCCACTTCATCTCCCGCTTCGTCCTTGAAGACGATGCCCGGCGTGTCGTGCAGGCGGTGGGCGCCGTGGCGGGCAAGGGCCGGGATGAGCTCGGACAGTGTGACTTCGCCTTCGCCGATCACGATGACGTCAGCGCCCCGGGCCAGATAGGCCCCGGGATAGTTGGCGCTTTCGGGGCCGCCCAGCACAACGGTCCATCCCAGCCTCTTCGCCTCGCGGGTGATGGCCAGGGTTTGCGGGCGCGTCATCAGATTTGTGTACAGGCCGAGCACGCCGGGCCCCCGGGCAAGCCGGGCGAAGAGCTCGGCCCACGTCCGGAAGGTTGTGTCAAACACCTCGACCGTGAAGCCGGCTTGCTTCAGCCAGCCGGATATGTAGAGCAACCCCAGCGGCGCATAGGGTTTCATGATTTGTTGCTCTTTCTCATCTTCGCCAAGAAAGTAGCCGTGGGCAAGCAGCAGGTCTGTCATGCGCGGTTCAATTCCAGCCGAGGCTGAGATCCGGAACGGCCAGAGGCTGGCCCGGCCCGGGCAGACGGGTCGGGGCGCGACTGCGCAGGCGGGCTTCGAGCGACACGAGCTCGGCCCAGGCCGCGTCGCGACGGGCCTGAAGCGCGGGCGCATCCGCCCGGCGCGCGTCATGGTCGAGATGGGCGAAGTCGCGCAGGGCGCGGTAGAACTCCGACGGGTAGGCGCCCTCAAACAGCACGGCCAGATCGTCGCTGTCGGACCAGTTGTGCTTTGCGCCGAGTTGGGCCCGCACCATGTCGTGGAAACGCGTCCCCGGCAGCGGATAGCTCACGCTCACCCCGATATCGTCCGGCGCCGCCGTGGCGATAAGGTTGAGGGTGGCCACGATGTCGGCCCACGCCTCACCGGGGTAGCCGAACTGAATAAAGAAACTGGCCCGGATTCCGGCCTGGCGCAAGCGCGACCGGGCCGCATGGATATCGGAGATCGAGGTGCCCTTGTCCATCGCGTCGAGCACGTGCTGGCTGCCGCTCTCCGCGCCAAGCCAGACTTCTTCGCAGCCCGCCAGGCGGAGACCTTCCACCGCGTCGGGTGTCATCAAATCCACCCGCGACTGGATCGTGAACGGGATGCGGCAACCCCGGGCGTTAACCTCCCGCCCGAAATCAGCGACCCAGCCCGGTTTCAATCCGAAAATATCGTCGGCAAACCAAATGTGGTCGGGCTGCGCGATGCGACACAGCGTTGCCATTTCCTCCGCGACCCCGGCCGGGTTGCGCATGGCGTAGCGCTGGCCCCAGATGGGCTTGGCGCACCAGTTGCAGTGAAACGGACAGCCGCGGGTGCTGGCCATATTCAGACTAAACCGGCCGTGGGCGGCGAGCCACGCCTCCCGGTAGCGCCCAAAGTCAACCAGGTCCCAGGCGGGCGGGCCGAAACGGTCGGGCTGGCGCTCCGGTGCGCGCGACGCCGTTTGGGCCCGCCCGCCTGGGACTCGGTTGAAGACGAGACCTGGAATGCTTTCCAGCCCCGCCAGGAGTTGGGTTCGACCATCGGCGCCGAGTGCGGCGGGTGACGGCCCAGAAATCAGGGCTGCGATTTCGGCCACCGCGTGATCGCCTTCGCCGATCGCCACGGCATCGGCCCCGGCATCAAGATAGAACTCGGGATGATCGCTCATGTCCGACCCGGCGGCAACAACGACCCGCCCCTGACCAGCTGCCAGGCGGACCATGTTGAGGGCCGCCTCCCGCATCCGGGTCAGACACATCTTGCTGAGGAAATTGAAATTGTCCTCAAACAAGACGACCAGGTCAGGCCGGTGGCCGGCGAGGGCCTGGGCAAACGCGTGCTCGCCCTCCGCCAGCATGGCGTCAAACAGGGCGACCTCATGGCCGAGTTTTCGGAGGTATCCGGCGAGATGTAGCGTCGCCAGGGGCGGATAGGGTTTCATCTTGCGGGTCTGCTTGGGATCGTACTTCAGATAGTACGAGTGGGCAAGCAGAATCCTCGATCCGGGCATCTGTCGAGTATAGTGGAATACTCACTTGTGGGCACATCGCATGGACTTGTTCGCCTT
>JBDSIP010000513.1:0-5766 GCA_039917915.1 Thermoflexales bacterium | reverse complement strand
GGCGTTGGGCGCGGTCGAGCGGGCCGGCGTGCCGTTCCAGATCGGCTTTCAGCGCCGCTTCGATCCGAACTTCGCCCGGATCAAACAGGCCATCGTCAACGGCGAAATCGGCAAGCCGCACATTGCGCATCTGATCAGCCGCGACCCGGGCCCGCCCCATGTCGGGCCGGTCGGCCTGGGCGGCGGGATCTGGTTCGACATGGCCATCCACGATCTGGACATGGCCCGCTGGCTGATGGACGACGAGGCGGTTGAGATCTACACCCAGGCCGGGGTGATGATCGCGCCCGGGCTCGAGCAGTATGGCGAGGTCGATGTGGCGGTGATGGTGCTGCGCTTTGCTAACGGCGGGATCGTCACCATCGACAACCACACCGACTCGGCGTATGGCTATGACCAGCGGGCCGAGGTGATCGGGAGCAAGGGCGCGATCAGCATCGACAACGCCTACCCGAACAACGCGGTGTTGAGCAACGCGGCCGGACTGCATCACTCGGTGCCGTTGCCGTATTTCCTCGACCGTTATCAGGCCGTGTATCGCGATGAGATCCAGGTGTTTGTGAACTGCCTGCTGCAGAACACGCCTTCCCCGGTCGGGATCAAGGACGCCCGAGCGTCGCTGGCGCTTGCAGTGGCGGCCAAGCAGAGCCACGAGGAGAAGCGGCCGGTGCGGTTGGGCTGACCGCGGTCTGTGGTCGATTCGTTGGTCCACAGATGACGCAGATTCGCGCCGATTAGTTCTTCCTGGAATGATTGCCAGGATAGGGACAGAATCGGCGCGAATCCGCGTCATCTGTGGATAGATCGCGCACTTTATAAGCGCTGCACGGCAATCATCGGCCGTTCACGTTGCGCTGCAAACCCAAGGCACGCCAGGATGTCTTCTTTTGTCAGATCGCCTTGGATCCCAACGATACTGGCATAGATAACCAATCAACGCGAATTATAGGCCAGGGAGCACCAACAACGCTCGACTACCGATTCGCCCGCGCCAGATACGTCCTGCCCGCTCACGCGCCGTAGCCCGCGAACGTTGTCAAAGTGCGCGTCGCAGTCAACCTCTGCGAAAAAGCGCGAAGGCAAACGCCAAACCCAGCAGGTAGTGGGCGAAGGGCGGCATATCCCCGAAGATGACGTAAAGGACAAACAGCAGCAGGGAGCCTCCGACCAGCAACCACCCGGCCCAGGCGGGGAAGCCCATCTGTAGCAGGGCAATGCCGATCAATAGGAAGGCGGCCATGGTGAGCACGGTATAGGAAGCGAACTGCCAGCCAGGCAGGCTTCCCTGCGCGAAGGCGGTGGGGTCGATCACCCTGAGATAGACGTGCCAGGACCAGACAACCGCGCCGGCGGCAAGAAATGCGGTTGCCACAAATAGGAAAGGCGCGGCGGGCTGATCCCGGAGGGCAAAAGCCGCCAACCCAACGCCGGCGGCGAAGACTATCGACCCCGCGGAAAACAACGCCTGGGAAAAGCCCCAAGCCTCACGCTGGGCGGTGATCAACGCCAATTTGTCCGGGGCAGACAACATGTAGACCCGCGATATTGGCATGAAGGCCGCGATGAGAAAAAGGATCGAGCCAACGAAGGCAGCAAGCGCGCTGATTTTGAGGGCTGACATCTTGTTCACTCCTGGGGCGACCCGAGAATCGCCTTCAACCGTGTGAGTGACTTTGTGTACGTGCGTTCTCCCATCCACTTGAGGAGCGGTCGCATCACATTCATCCAGCCCTTCGGCTCCGAATCAGAAAACATCGTGATGCGCGTGCCAGGGCCCGCCTGCTCAAGTCGATAACCGCCCTGCATGGGGAAGGGTCCGCCGACCGCTCTCCAGGTCCAGCCTGTTGGCGAGCTCCATGAGGTTACTTCGCCGGGCAGTTCCATCCGCATGCCCGCGAAGCGCGTGACAAATGTATAGGTTGAGCCTGCTCCCGGCGCGCCGGCAGAGGTCCAATTCGCAGCAATCAGGCCGGCCTGCCATTCGGTGAACCGATTCAAGTCGGACACAAGCGCGAATACAGTGGCAATCGGTCGGTTGATCGTGACGCTCATCTCGGTGTGATACATGCAAGTCTCCTTATGTGGCGCAACTACCGATTCACCATCGGCAGATACGCCCCGCCGGCGTTGACGACCGGCGTCGACGTCGGGGTCGGCGTGGCCGTGGCGGTTGATGTTGGCGTGGGTGTCTGAGTCGGTGTCGGGGTTACGGTGGGCGACTGGGTCGGCGTGGGCGTCCACGTCGCCCCTTCAATGACCGCGATCTGGGCCGTTAGCGTCACCCGCACGCTGGGATCGAAGCGCGAGACACCGACAAACGTCATCTGCGTCACCCCGCTCATCCCCGGCGGTATCTCACCGCTGAACACCGCCTCGCCGCTGGCCGCGCTGTCGAGCGCGCGCAGTTGGCTGGCCGGGCTCAGGAACGCTCCCGCGAGGCCGACCGGCGAAACGTCGACATCGTCGGGGAACGCCCCCAGGTTGTTCAAGGTGACGGTGTAGGTCACATGGTCATACGTCTGAACCGTCTGGGTGAGCGGCGCCACACTCCCGGCGAGACCCTGAGCGAGCACCCGCACGACGGCCAGCGCCGTCGCATCGATCGGCGCGCCGGTGAGGACGGCTTGAAGCGAGACGGGATAGGCGTTGGGCAAGCTGCCCAGCGGCGGGGTGAGCCAGACAGTCAGGCTGATTTGGGCCTGGCCCGACGGCAGGGCTGCGGGTGCGA
Organism: Thermoflexales bacterium; assembly: GCA_039917915.1. Classification (GTDB taxonomy): domain Bacteria; phylum Chloroflexota; class Anaerolineae; order J036; family Brachytrichaceae; genus Brachythrix. The sequence goes on along the minus strand of JBDSIP010000513.1, from coordinate 3,038 downwards.
GGGCAAAGTCCCAGCCAGGCGGGACCGTCAAAGTCAGCGCCGCGCCTGGCAGGCCCAGCCCGGCCTGGGTGATCGACGCGCTCAGGGCGATTGGCACACCCGGCCAGGTGGCGCCGCCGGCCAGGGCGGCGCCCAGACTCCCGCCGCCGATGACGCTGAGTTGGACGCTGCGCGACTGCGCCATCAGCCCATTGGTCGCGGTCAGGGGCAGCGTGAACTCGCCGCCGCTGACCGGCCCAACGACGGGCCAGGCCAACGAGGCTGTTCCCGAGGGCGGCAGGCTTAGCCCGAGCGCGAGCGTGACCAAAGCGCCGAGCGGGCCGATCCCAACGACATCGACACTCCCGCCCAACCCGCTCAGGTCGCTGATGACGGCGGTATAGGTGATGGTCTCGCCGGGTGCTGCTGCCTGCGCAGCCGGGGCCAGGCCGAGATCGAAATCGCGCACAACGCTCAGGATCGCGAAGTCGTCGTCCTCGAGCGTGTCGCCGCCGGCGGTGATCGACGCCTTGACCCGCACACCATCGGCTCGGGCGGGCATCCATTCCGGCGCCTTGACCTCGATCACGCGCTGAGTGGCGCTGCCGCCCGGCACGACGACGAGCAAGCCGGGCAGGCCACCGTACGGTTCGAGGCCGCTGATGGCCAGATCGAACCCGCGCTGGGCGGGGAACGGGTTGTTGATGGTCAGGGTGTAGCGGGCGGTCGCCCCGGGCCGGACGGTGACGAGGGCCGGCTCAATCCGGACCAGCCGGGCGGCCTGGACGAAAGTGCCCGGGCGCTCGATGACGCTCGGCCCGCTCTCGACGGTGTAGGTTACCTGGGTGCGGGTCGACGCCGCGCGCGCTTCGCCGGGCTGCATCGCCGGCAATTCGCTGGTGTAGGTGATGACCCGGAGCATGAGGTCTTCGGGCTGCGGATATCCCCACAGGCGCTCCTCGCCGCCGGGCAGATCCAACACGGCGTCGGGCTCGCGCGTGACGGTCTGGGTCAACACCGTTGCGGCATCTGGCGTGTCGTGGGCGAGATCGACATACAGGCTGCCCAGGGTTTCGTACAGCAGCGGGAGGGCGATGTCGACCCACGAGGTCGCCATGGTCGTGTTGGCATAGTAAACCGAGTCCCAGCGCCCAACCGAGTTCTGCTTGCTGAGCAGGAAGGCCACTGCGCGCTGCAGGGCGACGTCATTGGGTTTGACACCACGCCTGGTCAGCGCCCAGGTGGCGGCGGCGGTGACCAGCACATCCGAGGTGGAAGTCTGTTCTGATGGCGTGCTCTTGATGCGCCAGCCGCCATCGTTGTTGGTGGTGCCGGTGTAGATGTGCTGGGTGCTGCGCAAGTCGAGCTCGTACGAAATGATGTGGGTGCGGACCAGGCTGGACAGCGCCGGGTCAAGAATGTAGGGCTGGGCCTCCTGCAGCGCCAGCATGACCTGGGCGGCGTAACCCGGATAGCGTTCTCCGCTCGCGCAGGTGTCGCGCCAGTTGATCCGGGTGAGCGTCTCGGCCGCGGCCGCGAGCGCGTCGCGATACTTCGAATCGCCCGTGAGTTCGTAGACCTCGGCCAGGGCGGTCATCGAGTTGTAGGTGGTGTTTGACGTGAAGCGCTGATTGGCGGGACCGCCGCAATAGAACGCGCTGGTTTCGAACCACAGGTTCAGCGTGTCTCCGGTCATCGTCCATACGTTTGAGATCGTCCGTTGGACGCCGGGCAGAAGCTGATAGTCAACACTCTCGCGCAGGCGGAACGCCAGGTCGGGGTCAACGTTGCCATGCGACCGCTGCCAGCGGCTGTGCTCGGCCCAGGCCCAGGCGGCCAGCGAGTTCTGGTTGCTGTGGGCGTAGCTGTCTTCCTTGACCGATCCGTGGGTGATCATGTCGGGCGGATTGGTGGCCTGCCAGACCGCCATCCGGTCACTCAGCCAGTCGACCAGGCGCATATCGACGGTGCTGGGTTTGACCTTGGCCCGGGTGTTGATCAACCCAACGAGGGCCTGGGATTGCACGTGGCAGCCGTAGCACTGGTTGTTCGTATCGCTGATCTTGTTCGGGTCGAGTGTGCCGACGACGTTGGAATCCCACTGTCCGGCATCGAAGCCCATCCGCTGGATGCTCTGGTTGATTGCGCCCTCGATGCGCTGGAAGAGGCTGTCGGTGATGGGTTTGACCTGGGTCAGGCGCACCGTCAGGAACCCGGACACGGGTTGGCGTGGTGCGAGGCGGAACGTGACATATCCGTAGTTGCCGATCAGTGTCAGCGGCGCGGCGCGATCGACCGACGCCTCGCGGTCGTAGTACTGGTCAAGATAGTCGCGGCCAGGCGCAATGCGGAGGAAACTGTCGGTCGTTGTGAACGCGTCGACCTTGGTGATGAACGAGGTGAACACCCCCGACGCATCCGTGGTAAACAGCGCCGAGCGTTGGAGATCGAAAGCTCGGTTCCAGTTGATAGACGGTCCGAGCGTGGTTGAGTAAAGATACATCGTGCCCGTGATGTTGGCGACTGGGAGCCCGCTCAGTTCATCCTGGAGCGTGACAAACAGGCGTTTGAGCGGCAGAATCCGCGTCTCGGTCAGGGTGTTTGTCCCGCCATGCAGGGTGATCTTCGTGGCCTGGGCGACGATTGGAGTCATGCCCAGATACTGATTCGGGAACCCGTTACCAAAGCTGACGTGCTGCAACGTCGCGAAGCCGTTGACAAAGGTGGTGTAGGCATAGGTCACGGTATAGACGCCGTCTCCGTCCGTGGTGAAGGATTGCTGGGCCACCCAGGCATTGTTGATGATCAAGTTAACCTTGCCGGTCGTGTTGGTGATGGGCGCGCCGGTGAAATTTTCGATCAGGCGGTTGATGAGCTTCACCCGCGGCTGGATCTGGAAGGTCTGGGTGGTCGTGCCCGCGATCAGGGCCAGGTCCTCCGCCACTGCCTGGGTGCGCACCCGATCCACAAATTGGTCGGCGTAATTGGTGAAGTTGCGGTGCTTGAGGTTGACCGTCAGGCTCAGGGCGTAGTCGAAGGTGATGGTGTACCAGCCGTTC
>JBDSIP010000512.1:0-4769 GCA_039917915.1 Thermoflexales bacterium | reverse complement strand
CACCCAGTCCGATGGCAGCCCAGGTGAGGGCTTTCTCCCCATGCCAGCCTGGCGGCCAGGCGAGATCCTCCTCGACATCCGGACGCTGACGGCGCCCGGCGGCTGGCAGACAGGCGACGAGCTTTGGGTCGGACTGTATCGGCGAAGTGACTTGCAGCGGGTGGCGGTTTTGAGTGGCGGGCGCGGCGCCGATGACTTCGTCGTCGTGCCGGCACCCTAACGAACGCGTCCAACGCCTGTCGAAAGCGCTGTTCCGGAAACAGGCCGTAACATAACGACGCTTGGTGTTGCGGAGCCCAAAACACTGGATCAGGACATTCGGTGCGATATACTTTTCGGGTGCGAATCATGAAGCAACTCCGACTCGTTGTCGCGATCGCCGCAGCCACGCTTCTGGCGGGTGTCTCCGGTTTGACAACAGGCGCGCCGGCGGGCGCACAGACGGCCAAGCCTGAAATCCTGTTCCGCGAAGACTTCGAGGCACCCTTCGTGACAGATCCGTTTTGCGGGACCGGCCGCTGCCAGGTGCCATCAGGGTGGGAAATCTGGTGGGTACCTCGGCGTGAAACTGATCCTGAAGGGGTCAACTTCCAACCCCAGGCAGACCGCACGTCGGTCCAGGGCACGTTCAATTCTGGAAGCGGCGCGCAGCGCATTTTTGTTGAGCGCGCAACCTTCACGGGAGGGATCCGGCGGGTCATCAAATCGGTTAAATTGGGCACGCGATTGCGCTTCAGCGCGCTGGCCAAGGTCTGGTCAACCAATGACGAGCAGGCCTTTTCGGCCCGGCCCTCCAGCGACATCAAAGTGCGTCTGGGGATTGAACAGCTTGCCGGTGACGTATCGACGGCCTCTGCCTTTAATCCGGGCGTGGTTTGGTCGGCGGAGGCAGATGCGCGCGACAAATACACCCCGCTCTCGGTCGAGATCGAGGCCAAGACCACGACGATCGTCGTCTACACCTATGCCACGATGAAGGATCCGGTCCGCCATAACGAGGTCTACTTCGATGAGGTATTGGTTGAGGCCTCGGCTCCCGTGGTGACGGAGCCGGCGCGGATCGGCCCCCAGATCGGGGTCGCCACGGGCGCCAGCATCACTCAGAGCGCCGCGTTGACGTCGACGCCGGCGATTGCGCCCATCGTGTTGGCGCCTACACCGGTTCCGACGGCGGTCAAGAATGCCAGCGGCAAGGTCTATAAGGTTCAGTCGGGAGACACCCTGGGTGGCATCGCCGCCCGGTTTGGGATCGGCATCGAAGACTTGCGTCGCCTGAATGGGCTGAAAACCGACTTTTTGTCGATCGACCAGGAGCTCCTGCTCGAAGCCCCGCCCACGCCGCCCACACCCACGCCTCGTCCACCCGGTCCAGGGACCGCGGTAGCGGCCGCGCCGGCCGCCCCGCAATTCGGGTTGCTGTGCGTTGAGGCGTACTACGACAACAATGGCGATGGCAGGCGCCAGGCTGAAACTGGCGAGGACCTTGTGCCAAACGTGTTCTTCTCAATTAGTTCGGCTGGCGCGCTGGTTGCAACCCGCATGACTGATGGTGTCAACGAGCCGTTTTGCGTGCAGAACATGGTTGCGGGCAACTACACCGTCGGCGCGACGACGCTGCAGACCTACAACGCGACGACGCCCCTGAATGACAGCAAAGTGGTTCAGGGCGGCAACGCTTCGCGTTTCTCGGTCGGCCTGCGCCGTCCGGAGTCAGGCAGCAAGGTGATTGTTCCGACCCAGGCCAACGCCTCCGCCTCCGCGCGCGGGTTGGGGGACATGGCGCTCCCGATTCTGGCCGTTGGGATTGGAGCGCTGCTGGTGGTCGGCGGGATGTTCTTTGGCGTGTCGTATTTCCTGCGCCAGCGGCGGATATAGAAAACGGATGTCATGGATGCAACGGATTTCACAGAAGGTTGTTCTGAGGTAATCAAAACCTCCGCTGTAAATGAGCTGGCTGGCGGATACCTTAAAAGTGGACCCTGGTGCGCTATTGTCGGTTACGGTTCTCGGCGGGCCAACCATTTGGATTCTCGCAGTTAATTGCGTTTGGATATCTCAGACGCGTGCGGTCCACGCAACTGCCTGCACGCTGAAAGTAGTCGCGAATGGCTCCAGGCAGGCTCAACTCGAGAGTGCCTACCTCCGGGGTGAAGGCGCAGCAGCGGAAGACGTTGGATGAAGGCCTGCATCAGCCAGAGCCGGCGCCAGCAGCACCAGCATGCACAGCCCCGCCCCTAGTTGAAATGAGGGCATGAGCAAGGTGGGGTAGGGGTCCCAGGCCAGTGTACCGAACGCGCCGAAAAGAATGGAACCGGACGCCGCAAGAATCAGCCCCAGCACCGTCCAGTCCATCGCCCGCATCCCATGATCGCGATAGCGAGTCCGCCCGACGGCCCGGCCACTCAACGCGAGACCGCCCAGAAACAACGCGAGGCCCAGGCTCATCAGCGCCAGTCCGCTGAAGCCGCTCTGAGTGAGCTGCGCGCCGCCGCCCAGCGCGGCGACGATCAGCCCCGCCACGATGAGGGCGAGATCGCGCCGGCGCAGACGCGTCGCCGAGGCGTAGCCGCGGGCCATCATCGCCTCGGCCAGTTGCGAGGCCTGTTCCAGCCCGGCCACCAGCAGCGGTACCCATAGCGGCAGCCAATCCCGCACGCCGCGGGGGCGATGTCCACGGGCAGCCTGCGAGGCCTGGATCTCGCGCAGGCGCGTCCGCGTCGCTGGGGCCAGGCCGAGCGCCAGGGTGACCACCAGGGCGACTGCGTGAAAGCTGCGCGGCGCGAGATGGGCGAGTTCGCGGGCGGGCACGCGAGCCACGAACACCCCAAACCAGACCAGCAGCACCGCAAACGATAGCCCGCTGACCGCGCCATACGCCAGCGCCTCGGCGGTTATTGGGCCACCGATGAGCGGCAGCCACACAGGCAAGCTGAAGAGCACGGTGTCGCCCACGTGAGCGTTGAGGGCGTTGAAGACGGCGCCAAACAGCGGCAGCGTGACCAGGAGGACAGGGCTGAGGGCGCGTTTTCCACCGGGTGTGCTTTCCCGGCTTAGCAGGGCGATGGCGAGCATCACCGCGGCATACAGCGGGTGTCGCGCGCTGAGGGTTATTGCGGCGCCGGCCAGGGCCCACACCAGCCAGACCGCGGCGTTCATCCAGCTTCTCTCTCAAACGCGAGCTGCCGGCGCGCGCGCCGGAGCGCCTTCAGGGTGGGCGGGCCAAACACAACCAGCAGGGCCGCATTTCCCAGGGCCCTGAACAGATCAGGCACAAACGACGTCACGGCGTAAAACCCGCCATAGCGCGCGACAATCGCGCCGGCGCCCAGCCCGGGTACCCACGTCGTCCCGGGATCACCGGCCAGGACGTACCAGAATGACAGATTAAGGATTGCACCATAGGCAAACCCCCACATGATGCCGAAGCCGGCCAACAGGGCGAGGGTCTTCCAACGCGGCCAGTTCGACGCGCGCCCGGGCAGCCAGCCCGCGCTCATGCCCACCCAGCCGGCGGTAAACATCTGGTAAGGCAGCCACGGGCCGATCCCGGCGGTGATGACGGCCGAAACCAACAGGGTAAGCGCGCCGGTCAAAAAGCCAAACCGCGCCCCAAAGACATACCCGGCCAGGATGATGAGAGCGAACACCGGTGAAAACTCGCCCGGGCCCGGGATGATGTTTTCAACCAGACGCAGCGCGCTGTTGAGGGCGACGAGCACGCCCATCAAGGCGATTCCGCGCGCGTTGAGGCTGCCGGACTGAGCCTCGGCCAGCATGCCCAGCACGCACAACGTGAGAAGCCCCGCCACGACCAGGGGCGCGTCGGCGGCCCGGCCCGCGCCCTGGCCCAGGGACGCGGCCACAAAGGGGTAGCCCAGGGCCGCGACGCCCAGCAGCGCGGCCAGGGCAAAGACAATCAGACTGAGTGCATGTCGGCCCGTCGGACCTTGTTGTCGCGTCACCGGCGGCCCCCGCGCAAGCCGAAGCGTTGCCAGACCAAGGCTCCTGCGCCGAGCACCGCCATGATGCCGAGAAAGCCTGCGATCCCCTCGCCGGAAGATGGGCTGGCGTTGGTGATCGGTGAATTTGTGGCCGTCGGCGCGGGTGATGCCATCGATACGGCCGGGAGTTCGGTTTGGGTTGGCAACGCGCGTGTGGCGGGTTGGGCTTCGGTCGCTGCGCCGGCCGTCGGTGTGGGCTCCGTCACGGACGTCGCGGTTGCCAGCGCGGCGACAGGGGTGCCAGTCGCCGCCACCGTCGACATAACGGACGCCTGCGAGTGCGGTGTCGGCGTGAACGTGGCCGTCGCCCGCGTGGACGGCGGCGCCGTCAAAACCACGCGCGTCGGAGCCGACAGGGTCGGAGCCGACAGGGTCGGGGCGGCTTGTGACGCGCAGATTTGTCCCAACGTCACGGGAGGCAGGCGAACCGCCGCAGCATCAGCACTCACGACGTCCCACACCCATCCATCCACCTGGCCGTCCGATATCGTGCGGGCGAGCGCGCCCAGTCCGGCATAGCGCCAGGCCGAGCCAGACCATTGACCGTAGATCCAGTAACCGCAGCCGCTGGCCGGGTTTTCGCATTTACAGAAGCAGCTCTGGGCCGGATACGAGCAGCCCTCGTCCCCGATCTTGCACATGGCAGCGCCGAGGCCGCTCACCTGGGCCGAAAACGGCAACCCTGACCGGCGCACAAGTTCATAGCCTGTGATCGAGGGCTCGCTAAAGGTGACGCAGCGTGTCTCTACCGTTCCGTTGGCATAGGCG
>JBDSIP010000511.1:0-2854 GCA_039917915.1 Thermoflexales bacterium | reverse complement strand
ATCCCCGGCGGAGCCGCGGACGTTCATTCCGGATAACTACAAAATAGCCGGATGCGCGCGCTTGCGGGCGAGGGCGTCCGACACATCGACGGGCACCAGATCGCGCACATCGCCGCCTAACGTAAATACCTCTCGAACGAGCGTTGCGCTGACGAAATTGTAGGGCGCGTTGGCGAACAGGCACAGAATCTCGATGTCCTTGGCCATCCAGTGATTGGTCTGGGCCATCTGCCACTCGAAGTCAAAATCAACGCTGTTGCGGAGTCCGCGCACGATGGTTTTGGCCCCTGACTTTCGGGCGAAATCCACCGTCAGGCCATGGTAAACGGTCACCCGCGCGCGTTCACCGCCGTCGAGGTCGGCCGTGGCCCTTCGCGCCAGGGCCACCCGCTCGTCGACGTTGAAAAGCAGCGACTTGTTCGGCCGGTCATAGACGCCGATGACAAGCTCGTCAAACAGGCGCAGCGCGCGCTGGGCGATATCAAGGTGGCCGTGGTGGATTGGGTCAAAGGTGCCGGGATAGAGCGCGCGCCGCATAGGTCTGCGATTGTAGACTAGGACGCGTCGCCGTGCGATTCGCGGCGGGCCCAGAAATCGATGACTTTCTCGCGCAGCAGGGCGTGTTCGGGCTGGTCTAGATCAGGATCAGCCCCGTTCAGCTTCTCCGCTTGTTCCCTGGCGCGGGCAAGGAGATCCCGATCGGCGGCAGTTACGAGTTGGAACTCGGGTTCGCCACTTTGCCGCCTGCCGAAGAATTCGCCCATGCCCCGCAGCTCGAGGTCTTTCTCGGCGAGCTTGAAGCCGTCCTGAGTATCGACGATCGCCTGCAGGCGCTCATCGGTGGCGGCGCTGCTTGAATCGGCCAGGAGCAGGCAGTATGAGGCGTGCGGCCCCCGTCCTACCCTGCCGCGGAATTGGTGAAGTTGACTCAGGCCAAAGTGGTTGGCGCCCTCGATCATCATGACCGTGGCATTTGCGACATCGATGCCGACTTCGACCACCGACGTGGAAACCAGCACATCGTATTCACGGGCGGCGAAGGCAGCCATCACCGCTTCCTTCTCGGCCGGCTTCATCCGGCCGTGCAGCAACCCGAGCTTGAGTTTTGGAAACACGTCCTTCTGCAGCCGAGCGTGCTCCTCCACCGCGGACTTGGCCTCGACCTTGTCCGACTCCTCCACCAGCGGGCAAATGACAAACGCTTGCCGGCCCTCGCCCACCTGGGCGGCAATGAAGGCATATGCCCGCTCACGCTCGACCGGGCTAAACCAATGGGTGGCAATAGGCTGACGGCCGGGTGGCATCTCGTCCAGCACGGTGTTGTCGAGGTCGCCCCACATCGTCAGGGCCAGGGTGCGCGGGATGGGGGTCGCCGTCATGACGAGGGTGTGAGGGTTGGCCGATCCGCTGGCGGCGCCCTTCTCGCGCAACGCCTTGCGCTGCTCCACCCCGAAACGATGCTGTTCATCGACGACGACAAGGGCAAGGTCCTTGAAGCGCACCCCCTCCTGAATCAGGGCATGCGTGCCGATGACCACCTGACAGGTGCCGTCCGCGAGCTGGGCGTAGATCGCCTGTTTTTCGCTGGCCTTGAGTTTTCCGGTGAGCAGGCGCACGTTGAGGGCAGGCGCTGCCTTGCTCGCCGTCATCGCCTCGAATAGTTTGCGCAGGTTGCTGTAGTGCTGTTCGGCCAGGATTTCGGTGGGCGCCATCAAGGCGGCCTGGCCGCCAACGCTGGTCACGAGTGCCATCGCAAGGGCGGCCACGACCGTCTTGCCGCTTCCGACATCGCCCTGCAGCAGCCGGTGCATGGCAAAGGGCTGGCGGAGGTCCTTGAAGATCTCCTGCATCGCGCGTTTCTGCGCGAACGTCAGGTTGTAAGGCAGTGCCGCGATCAGCCGGTCCAGGGTCGGTTCGCCCACAAGCAGGGGCGTGGCCGGCGTTGCGCGCCACAGTGCGCGCTGGCGCTGTATTGCGACCTGCATGACGAATAGCTCATCAAAGGCCAGGCGCCGGCGGGCGTACTGTTGCACGCGCAGATCGCGCGGCCAGTGCATGTCGTGCAGGGCTTCGCCCAGCGACATCAAACCGAGCGAGCGGCGCACAGACTCGGGCAGGAAATCGGGCACCCGAGTCGGCCAGTAGTCGGCCATCCGCTTCATCACCCGGCGCAGCATCAACGGCTGTAACCCTTCCGTCAGGCGGTAGACCGGGACGATGCTGCCGCCGGTGATCCACTCGCGCTCGGCGGGTTCATAGGTGGGATTCTGGAAGACGAGCCGCCCGAGATATTCGGTCACTTTGCCCGAGATCACGATTTCGCGGCCAGGCTCGAAGTTGCGCATCAACATGTCGACGAAGCGATCGGTGCTGAAGAAGGTGCACTCCATCATCGCTGATGCGTCCTCGATGATGACCTTGACGATGCGCAGGCTTGAGCGGGTGACCTGTTTGCGGGCTGAAGACACCCGGGCGAGCACCGTGACCTGTTCGCCCAACTCGAGCTGGTTGATGGTCTTGAGCGCGCTGTAGTCGTCGTAGCGTTGGGGAAAGAAGTACAGCAAATCGCGAATCGTGCGCACGCCGAGCTTCTCGAGCCGTTCTCCGGTGGTCGGGCCGATCCCGCTGATCTTGCTGACCGGCGCGTCCAGGCCGAGTCCGGTCTCCGAAGGCCGTTGACTGTTGCCGTCCGGCCCGGTCTGCACCGCCGATCGGGCCGATTCCGGCTGACGCCGCGCAGGTTCTGGCGCAGGGCGTTCTGGGCGCCGCCCGTCGACCGGCGACTCGATCGGGCCTGCGTCTTGGGCGACTGGCTCGGGCTCACGCCGTCGTTGGGCAACGGGCTGCTCTTTCT
>JBDSIP010000510.1:0-3504 GCA_039917915.1 Thermoflexales bacterium | reverse complement strand
TGCCCGAGGAGCCAAACACGACGATGGGCTCGCCGCCCATGTCGATATGCAACAGGCGCTGGCTGCTGGTGAACGGGTCGTCGATGACGCCCATTGTCGCCCGCAGGGGCAGCGGCTTCTCCCAGCCCCACGCTTGCCACAGACCCATGTCGCGCGGGTTCTTCTTTGCGGCAAGATCAGGATTGTCGATCCAGGTCTTCAGGCTCGGGCTCAAGACGACCTCGTCGCCTTTGACCTCGTTGATATAGCTCGCGTCGACCGGGATGTTGATCGGCAGGGTGGTCGGGAGCGGATTGGGCCAGGGCTTGAATTGCTTGGGGATGTTCTGAGCCTTGGCCTCGGCGGCGAGTGCGCCCACCAGCCAGCCCAGAACCGAGCGCGGGGCGTCACCCGGGTGGCCGAGGGCGGCCAGGACGACATCGTTCTTGTAGGGCGAATCCTCAGCCGTGTCGCCGGCATAGGGCGCGCCGGACCAGGCGACCTGCACTTCAGTCAGGATATCGGTGCCGGCCTGGATGTAGCCGCGCCCGCCGATCTGCGGGAGCTGGGCGGCATCCGGCTTCTTGAGGAGCTCCTTGGAGTCCTCGGGCGTCTCCACGCGCAGACACAGGCGGAACTTCATGTTGGCCCGCATCTGGTCGGAGACCACGCCCGTTGGGCGCTGGGTGGCCAGGATCAGGCTTACCCCGAAAGAGCGCCCGAGCCGGGTGATCGACTCGAACTTGGCTCGATACTCCGGGTTCTGGGTGATCATCTCGGCGAACTCGTCGACGATGACGAACAGGTGCGGGAACGTATCCGGGAAAGGCGAATCGGCTTTGCGGGTGGGCAGGACCTTCTTGCGGTAATCGACCAGGTCGGGGACCCCGGCCTTGGCCAGGATGTCCGAGCGCCGGTTCATTTCGGCGTTGATGGCGGTAAAGATGCGCTCGACGGCGTTGCCCTGCAAGTTGGTCGCGATGTCGACGCAATGGGGGAGCATCCGGAAGGGCTCGACCGTCGGGCCGCCCTTGTAGTCGACCAGCACGAAGTTGACGATGCGCGGGTCGTAGCGGATCGCCATCGCGGCGATCAGGGTCTGCAGCATTTCGGATTTGCCTGAGCCGGTGGTGCCGGCGCCCATGCCGTGCACGCCGTCGGCCTGGGCCTGGAAGACCAGGGTTCGAATGTCTTTGCTGCTGATCAGGCCGATCGGCGCGCGCAGCCATTCCTGGTTCTTGGTCTCCATGCTGCGCTTCCACTTCTCGGCGATGTCCAGGTCCTTGAGCTGGGTGACCGGCTTGGCATCGAGCAGGGTGTACATATCGAGCAGGGTCAGCGCGCGCGGGAGTTCGGCCGCCGGGCGCTTGCCGCCCATGGCGAACCAGACTTTCTCCATGAGCTGGGCGATGCCCTGAAACTCGTCGACGCTGTCGGCCTGGGTGGCCGCATCCGGCTGGCCAGGCATGCCGACCTGGATCTCCATCGGGAGCGGCTTGTCCTTGACCGAGATGCCGACCATCCCGCGCCCGGGAACATTGTCAAACGGCCGGCCACGGCAACCAATGACCTCGGTCACCATCGAAGGATCGGTCAAGGTCAGCGAGAATCGTTGCGAAATCAGATTGTAGAGCTTGCCGCTCAGGTCGCCCATCGTGGTGGCGGTGATGACGAAGTGGATCCCGAACTGCCGACCGTCGCGGACGAGAGCCATGAGGTCCGGGATCATGTCCTCATAGCTTTCCTTGAACTCGGCGAAGTTGTCGATGACGACGACGATCTCAGCGAAGAGCTGCTTGGGATTCTTCTCGTTGTAGTCGTTGAGGTTGGTGTACTTGGACAGCTTCTCCTGGCGCTCGTTGATGAAGTTGCGCAGCATGCGCATGAGCTGGCCGACCCGGGCGGTCTCGGAGGCGTCGATCGACGCGCCGAGGTGGGGGAGGGCGGTGACGGCTTTCATTCCGCCGCGCCCGAAGTCCAGGGCGTACATGTTCAACTCGGCCGGGGAGCGCTGGGTGGCGAAGGCCGTCAACAGGCTCTTGATGAAGGTCGTCTTGCCGCGGCCCGCGCCGCCGAACAACACGACCGGCCCGTTGGCCATATCGATCGTAAGCAGGCGCTGCTCGGCGTTGAACGGGTTGTCGACCAGCCCGATGTCGGCCCGCAGCGGGCGCGGGTTCTTCCAGTCGACGGCCGGCCAGAGCGCCTTCTCGTCGACGTTGTTCAGCCACGCGTCAATCTCGGGGTTGATGACGACGGTCCGATCCGGCCCGATCACCCGGTCGCTGTTGAGGTAGCGCGCGTCGACCGGGTCGGTCAGGGAGAGCTGCTCGGGCAGGACTTCGGGCCACGGCTTGACTTGCTTGGGAACGTTATCGCGGACGGCGCGCAGGGCGGTGATGCCGACGATCCAGTCGACCAGGGTGGTCGGCTTTTCGCCCGGCTTGAGCCCAAGCGCCTCGCCCAGCTCAACTCCGCTGTAGGCGGGCGCGTCCGACGGCACATTCAGGGCCGGCATGATCTCTTCATCCAGCCAGTACACGTCGCGCAGGGGAACCTTGCGGTCGTCGCTGTAGTCGCCGCCAGCGCGGGCCATCTGGACGGCCTGCAGCACATCGTTGCCAACCTGAACGTAGCCGCGGCCGCCGATGTTGGGCAGGAAGGCGGCATCGGGCCGGCCGAGCAGTTCTTTGCTGTCGTCCGACGTTTCCACCCGCAGGCAGATCCGGAACTTCATGTTCGCCCGCATCTGGTCGGTGACGACGCCGGCCGGGCGCTGGGTGGCCAGGAGCAGGCTGACCCCGAAGGCGCGCCCGAGGCGGGTGACGCTTTCGAACTTGGCCTTGTAGTCCGGGTTCTGGGTCACCATTTCGGCGAACTCGTCGACGATGATGAAGAGGTGCGGGAAGGTGCGCGGGAGCGGGCTGTCGGCCGGCAGTTTTGGCGCAATCTTGGCCCGGTAGTCGACCAGGTCCTTGGCGTTTGCCTGGGCGAGCAGAACCGAGCGTTGATCCATAACCGCCTGAATGGCGACGAACATGCGCTCGACCGCGTTGGCCTGCAGGTTGGTCAGGATGTCGACACAGTGTGGGAGCTTTTTGAATGGCTCAAAGGCCGCGCCGCCCTTGTAGTCGACCAGGACAAAGTTGACGATGCGCGGGTCGTACTTGATGGCCATCCCGGCGATCAGAGTGAGCAGCAACTCGGACTTGCCTGAGCCGGTCGTGCCGGCGATCATGCCGTGCACGCCGTCGCCGCCTTCCTTGGCCGAGAAGATCAGATTTCGGACTTCTTTTCCGCTGACCATCCCGATCGGCGAGCTCAGCCACTCCTGGTTTTTGGGGATCAGGCTGCGCTCCCAGCTTTCCTTGACGGTGAGCTTGTCGACCGTGTCGATCTTGCGGCCCTCGAACACGGCCTGCATGCCGAGCATGTCGATCGAGCGGGGCAGGTCGGCGCCGAACGGGCGCTGAAGCTCGAGCCGCCGGATTGCCGCGGCGAAGTTGTTGCGCGCGTCGTCGGCGG
>JBDSIP010000509.1:0-4175 GCA_039917915.1 Thermoflexales bacterium | reverse complement strand
CGCAGTCACAACCAGCGCGGTCCGGATGCCTGGCAGGGTGACGTTGATGAACTTCTGCCAACTCGTGGCGCCATCGACGTCCGCGGCTTCATACAAATCGGCGGGAATGGCCTGCATTGCGGCCAGCAGCGCGACCCCAAAAAACGGGAACCCACGCCAGATGTTGGTGGCGACGACGGCACCCATCGCCGTGGCGGATTCGGCCAGCCAGGCAATTGGCGCGTCGATAATTTTCAAGTTGAGCAGGACGTAGTTGATGACGCCGGCGGTGCCGTCATACATCCAGCGCCAGGTCAAGGCTGTGACAAAGGTCGGGGCCACCCAGGGGAAAAGCAGCCAGCCCCGGAACATCCCCCGAAAGCGGATGCGCTGGTTCAGGATCAGGGCCATGATCATGCCGAAGAAGATCTTGCCCCCGACGGATGCGACGGTGAAAAGCAGGCTGTTTCCGGCGACCGTGCGAAAGCGACGATCGTCGGTCAGCAGTTCGATGTAATTCCTTAAGTCAAAGGTCGATTGTGGCGGTCCACCCAATACGCGATCCTGCAGGCTGATCCCAAAGGCGTTGGCGATCGGATACATTAACAGGCCAACGGCCACGATGAGGAGTGGAATGAGGAGCGCATATCCCAGTGGCGCATCACGGCCGATGCGTTTCATCAGGGACGGCTTGGGAATCCGGACGGAAGGCGCGGTCATGGGGATTGTGGCGGGCGCGTCAGTTTGCCTTTCGGCAATCCGACACGCCCGCCAGACTAGATTAGGGGTTGAACTGCTTGTAGATCTTGTTCAGCTTGGCCTCGGTTTCCTTGATGGCGTCATCGATGGACACCTTCTCAACGAGCACCTTGTTCACCATCTCGGCCATGGTGTGGGTGCGCCAGGCTTCAAGCGCCCACAGCGTGGTCGGGCCGGGATAGCCGACGGCGACAACGTCCGGGAGCTGGCTGATCAGGGTCTTGTTGAACGGGTCGTCCCACATCGGCAGCTTCTGCAGGTCCTTGTAGAAGGGCATGTAGTTGGTGCCGGCTGCTTCGACGATGCGCTTCTGGCCTTCCACAGACACGTAGGTCGTCAGGAGATCCTTGGCCAGCGCGAGGTTCTTGCCGCCCGTGGGGATCATCATGCCGTAGACATAGCCAGCCAAAACGCGACCCTTGGGACCCTCGGGGATCGGGGTGATGTAAGTCCGCTTGAGCAGATCTGGATCGTCCTTGCGCATGGCGGCAATGATCGAGCCCGTGTTCTGCACCATGGCGGCGCTGCTGGTGAGATAGGCCTTGTTGTTGCCCGCATCGTCCCAGGTCACGGCATCCTTGGGGATGTAGCCCTTGTCCCAGGCTTCCTTGATCATCCCGAGCACGGTCCGGGTGGCGTCGTTGTTGAGGTTGGGGGTCTTGCCATCCGCGGCAAACGGCGAGGCGCCATAGGAGGCCAGGAAGCTGAGTGTGGCGATCTCCGAGTCGTAGGACGGCACACCCATCTGCAAGCCCCAAGCCCAGGTCTTGCCCGGGTTGTTGATCTTGGCCGAGATCGTCAGAATGTCGGCCCAGGTCTTGGGCGGCTGAAGACCGGCGGCGTCCAGAATGTCTTTGCGCGTATAGTAAACCTCGGTGGCGCCGAACGTGGGCACCGCCCACTGCTTGCCGCCGACGGTGACAGCCTGGATGGGCTTTTCAAGCACACCGCCGCCCTGGGCTTGCATCTTGGCGACGATGTCGCTGACATCCTCGAGCAGACCCAGGCTCTGCAGCTTGGGCATCCAGTCCGGGGATGGCCACACCAGCACGTCCGGAAGGGTCTTGGTCTCGATCGCGGCGTTGAACTGGGGCGCGAGAACTGTTGACGAGTCCTGGACGATGGTCAGGTCGACGCCCTTGGCATCGGCCCACTTCGTGACGATGTCCTTTTGGACGGCGTCAGCGTCGGGGGTAAAACTCTTGGCGAGCCAAATGGTAAGTTTGGGCTTCGCGGCCGGGGCCGGGGCTTTCGTCGGTTCGGCGGGCTTGGCCGGGGCGGCCGTGGGAGCCGCGGGTGCGGCCGCCGGGGCACCGCAGGCTGCCAGAATGGCGGCTGCGACGAGCCCAATTGAAATGATTCGAAATCGACCTGACATGGCGTTCCTCCTATTGGCTATTTCGGACGAAATAATCTCGACAGTTTACTAACAATCCGGAATTGCGCAACCGCAGGGTACCGGCATGCGATACGGAGGCCGTCACAGCAAACGAATCCAGAATCGAATTCCCGGCCTAGGCGGGGAGATCGATTCCGGAACAACGAATTGGGAGCGACTCTATGCGAAATCGTCGGCGTATGCGAACAACGCGGGCGTGCCGCCGGTGTGCAGGAACAGGACCGTCTGATCGGAATCAAAACGATTTGCCCGGATGTGGGCGATCATGGCCGCGGCGGCCTTGGCGGTATACACGGGGTCGATCAGGATGCCCTCGTGCTCGGCAAAGAGGCGGACCGCCTCGAGACTTGCGGGAGTGCTGATACCGTAACCCGGGCCGATGAAAGCATCATCCACGTCGAAGTCGGAGGGCAACGTGGCGACATCGATGCCCAGGAGGAGCGCGCCTTCGGCCGCAATGGCCGCCGCCTCGCTACGGACGTGGGCGGCTGAGCGGCTGGGGCTGACGCCGAGCAAGGCGAGGTCAAGATCGAAGAGGCGCTTGCCAAGAAACATCCCTGCGTGCGTGCCGGCCGAACCCGATGAGAAATACATCGCAGCCGGCGACAGCGACTGCGCCTGCAATTGCGCCCCAAGCTCGCCCATCATTGCGGCGTAACCCATCGCGCCAATGCCGGTCGAACCTCCGAGCGGGATGACACAGGGCGTGTTGCCCCTGGCCCGCTCCTCCGCGGCAACCTGAGCGAGCGTTTCGGCCTGAGCGTCGGCGCTGCAGCGCACGACCTCGGCCTTGAGCAGCGCATCCAGCAGGATATTGCCCTGGAACTCCTCATGGTGGGAAGGGGTCAGGACCAGCACGCAGCGCAGCCCACATTTGCGGGCGGCGGCGGCGGTCTGGCGGCAGTGGTTGCTCTGCGCCGCGCCCGTCGTGATGAGCGTGTCGCACCCTTGAGCAAGCGCATCCGCGACCAGAAACTCCAGCTTGCGGGCCTTGTTTCCGCCGAACGCAAGTCCGGTCAGGTCGTCGCGCTTGATGAACAGGCGCGGGCCGCCCAGAGCGCGGGCAAGGTTGGGCGCCTCGTGCAGCGGGGTGGGTAGAAAGGCGAGAGGGTATCGGGGAAGCCGGGAAAGTGGGGAGGCGGTCATCCACGTGATTTTACGACGCGTGCGCCGTCGCTCAGCGCCGCGACCGCAAAACCGTGTGCTAACATCCCGCTTTTATCCGGCCGGAATTTGCGGAGATCAATCATGGATTCAACCTTGGACGGCGCCCGTGCGGGCGACACTGATATGCCTTCAAAGACGCGGCACGGGGCGGACGCCCCGCTGTCGCGCAAACGCACCGCGCTCATCACGGCCGGGATCATGCTCAGCCTCTTTTTGGCGTCGATGGAATCGACCGTGGTTTCCACCGCCATGCCCACCATCGTCAGCAAACTGGGCGGTCTGTCGATTTACAGTTGGGCGTTCGCCGCCTACATGATCACCTCAACCACGGCGACGCCGATCTACGGCAAGCTCTCGGACGTGTTTGGCCGGCGGCGGGTGTATCTGACCGGGATGGCGCTCTTTCTGCTTGGTTCGCTGTTGTGCGGCACGGCCACCAGCATGGAGCTGCTGGTCCTGTTCCGCGCGGTCCAGGGTATTGGCGCGGGTGGTCTTATGGCGTTGGCCTTCATCATGGTCGGCGATATGTTTTCGGTCGAGCAGCGCGCCCGCATCCAGGGCCTGTTCAGCGGGGTATGGGGTGTCAGCTCGATCGTGGGGCCGCTGATTGGCGGTTTCATCGTCGACCAGATTGATTGGCCGTGGGTGTTTTTTCTGAACATCGTTCCTGGCCTGGTGGCAGCCGCGATCGTCGGGGCGGCCTGGCGGGATCGAGCGCGGCCTGCCGGCCGCCGCAGCATTGACTTCGCGGGCGCGGGCTTGCTCACGTCGTTGACGGTGATGCTTCTGCTTGGTCTCGAGTGGTTCGGACAGCCTGCTGGCTGGTTGCTCCTGGCCGGCGCGGCCGTCTGCGGGATGTTGCTCGTGATCG
>JBDSIP010000508.1:0-3015 GCA_039917915.1 Thermoflexales bacterium | reverse complement strand
GTAATCAGGGTGACAGGCCGGGCGTCGCCGCGCGCCGGTTTCTGCATGCCCCTTCGGCCCGGGGCGGTACGAAACTCAGGGTGACAGGGGCCGCGGGAGGGGCGCGCACAACGAGCGATTTGTCATCCCATCCCCAGCACCCGCCACGCCAAACGGTCGCTGGCCGCCACCTTCCCGGCCAGTGCGGCCTGGGTCTGGGCCAGGGCCAGCCCGGCATCGCCGCCCGACGCATAACGGCCCAGAAAGTCCTCCATCAGCCGGGCGGTCGCGGTGTCATCCACCGGCCAGCGCGCGCTTACGATCGCCCGGGCGCCCGCGGCCAGCAGGGCCGTCTCGACCCCCACCCGTTCCTCGCCCCCGTAGCTCACATTGAAGGCGCTCTCGCACGCCGACACGCACACCAGCCGAGCCGTGAGCCGCCAGCCCAGCAACTCCTGCAGGGTCAGATCGCCATCCCGCAGGGCCAGCGCGCTCAGGCGGAGCTGATCCGGCTCGGCCAGCGCGTGGGTGGCCAGATACACCACGTCGAAGCGGGCCATCTCGCCGCGATCAACCAGCGCCCGGACGTTGGCCAGGCTGGCCTGCTCGCCCACCCACTGGACGCAACCCGGCCAGATCTCGGCCATCGCCCGCGCTTCGTTCAGGCTTTCCGGCAAATCAACGTGCCGGCCCTCAAACGAGACCGGCGCGATGACCAAGGCGGATGCCGGCGCGCTGTGGGGCGCGGCGGTCCGGGACAGCATCGCCGCGACATTCAGCGAGGGCGCAAAGCGCAGCACGGCCCGCTCGCCAAGCGTCCCGCCGCCCGGCAGGGGCAGGGCCCCCAGGGCCAACCGCGAGAGTTGACCTGCGTCCGCGACGATGAGCGTGGGCGGCGAAGAACGCGCCGGCCTGGCCGCCACCCAATCCTCCACCGCGAGCCATTTCGCCAGCGCCCGCAGGGCCGGATTCGCAGCGGCCTCCTGAGCGTAGAAACGCCGCCGGAACCCAGCGTCGCCGTCGGCCAGACTGCCCAACATCCCGCGAATCAGATTGCCGGCCGGGGCGAGCCGAAGCGAAAAGTCCTCCGGCGACAGGCGCAGGATCAGCCACTCCGAGCTGTCCTCGGACAGCGGCTCGAGCGTGATCGCCTGCCAGCGCCGGCCAAAGCGGACGTTGAAGACGCCCCGCAGACCGGTCATGCCGAGCATCGGCTGGCCCTCCCGCAGGGCCGCGGCGGAGGGCTCGCTGAACATCGCCCCGGCCTCAAATTCCGCATAACGTCCGGCAACCCGATCAATCTCCCGGCGGAACTCGGCCAACGCCGTCGAATTGTTATTTTGCGTTGTGCGAAAAAGCTTGTCCGCTTCGGCCCGGCGCTGGCGGAGCAGGCGGCCAAGCGCATCCAGCTCGGGACGCGGCGCCGGCGCGGCAGATTGAGCGTTCAGGCCGCGGGTCAGCCATTGCGCCCGGCGGTGCTCGGCGAAGGACAGCGCGGCTGCCCCGTCGTTCACCGCTTGAGCTAGCCGCGCGCCCCGCCAGTAGATCGGATCAAAGGTCCGGGCCGTGAAGGAGGCCAGGACAGGATCGTCCCCGCTCAGGCGGATGGTCCGGACGGCCTGCACCGCGTCGCCAATGCCGCGCAGGGCCGCGGGGGCATCCCCGTCCCGAGAATCCAGTTCAGCCCGGACCAGCGACATCCGGGCGCCGATATCGGGCAGCGTCGCCGAAACGGCCGCAATCCGGTCCAGCATGGCGCGCAGGCCGACGACGTCGACGGCGTCGCCCCGCCCGAGCCGGGCAAGCTCGCACTCGGCCAGGCGGACGGCCGACATCGACCACTGATGCGGGTTGTTCCGCTGGAAGGTTTCAGCCCGCACGAGCTGGGCATGCGCGTCGTCGATTCGCCCATGCCGGAGCAGATGCTCGCCCAGCACCCGCATCGCCACGGCCAGCCGGGGCAGGGGCTCGGCCGTGGCAATCAGCGCGGCCGCCCGCGTGGCGAAGGCTTCGAACTCGTCCGGCGGGCACACGGCCGCGGCAAAGGTTGCCGCCAGGGTCATCGGGATGGTCGCGCCCACGGTCTCGAAGTGCTCGAGCGCCCGCAGAAACAGGGTTTTTGCGGCGGCGTTATTCCCCAGCATGGTCTGCACCGCGCCGTGATCGAGGCGCGCCCAGCCGAGAAAATGGGGGATGGCATGTGCGCTGGCGATCGCTTCGGCGGTCAGGTCGGCTGCGCCCGCCGCCTGCAGTTCGCCGAGGACGAAGTGGTTCTGGGCGACGTTCAGCCAGGCATGCGCCGCGCCGGTCATATAGCCGAGACGCTGGTACTCGTCGGCGAGCCTGCGATTGATCCGGATCGACCCATCGTAGTTACCCAGCGCGCTCTGCAGGCTGCCCGCCAGCAGGTCGATGTCGAGCCCGAGCAGCAGGCCGCCCGATTGTTCGACCAGCGCTCGGGCCTCATCGAGGCACCGGCGCGCGGTCTCCCACTGGGTGCGTTCATAGGCGCAGGTGGCCAGGCTGTACAGCGCGTGGGCCTGGCGATAGGTCAGGCCCAGATCGCGGGCTAGGCTGAGGGCCTCGTTGGCCAGGGTTTCGGTGGCGGTGTAGTCGGTCTGCACGCGCAGGCTGAGGGCGGCCTGGGCGAGGGCATAGGCGTACCAGCCGGGATTGCCCAACTGGAGGAGCCGATCCGCGATCGGGCGATAGCCGGCCAGATACCCCTTGTGGTCCTCCTCGCGCTGGCGGGCGATCAGCTCGAGCAGGTCGCACTGGGCGATTTCGGCTTCGGCGCCGGCAGCCTCAAATGCCGTCCGGCAGGCGGAGACCTGCGCGATCGCGTTGCGGGTCCGTGACATCTTGATCAAGGTGAGGGCGATTTCGATCCCGCAGCGAGCGCGATCCAGTGGATTCAGATCATCCTCGGCTCGATGGAGCGCGTCGAGCGCCTCCTCATGCCGATTCAGGCCATGCAGCGCGGCGCCGCGCTTCCACAGGACGAGGGGCGTATCCGGCAGCGCGGTCAGGATCTCG
>JBDSIP010000507.1:0-5749 GCA_039917915.1 Thermoflexales bacterium | reverse complement strand
GTTTGCGGCGAACTCGGCCGCTACGGCTTTGAGGCCCTTGCTGAGCGCGCCGACCTCGGCCTTGCTCAGCAGTCCGGCCCGGCCCAGAGCCCGGGCATAGGCCAGGCTGCCCCGGATGTCGGCGTCCCACAGCCGGACGTCGAACGAAATCGAATCGTTGAAGCGCTTCATCAGCGCGTCGAGTTCGCCGCTCGCGCGGCCAACCCACAGGCGGGTGGAGGTGGTCATGATTGATCTGTTTCATTCCGAGGCGATCGCCTCGGAAATTGGTTCTTTTGAAAGCTCCTAGCGTTCGGTCATTGGGCGGGCCCGGAAGTCCGGCGCGGTGTTCTCGACGACGGTGCAAAACGAAGAATCCTGCATCCGCGAGGCGACCCGCGGGTCAAAGGCGTTCAGCGGCACATTGGTGACGATCATGGTCGCCAGCCGATTCCGATATCGGTAGTCCAGGATCTCAAAGACGATGCCCTGCGAGAAGGCCGAGCTGCTCTCCGCCCCGAGGTCATCCAGGATCAGCACTGGCGCGGTCTTGAACTGGCGCAGCCTCCCGCTGTAAGTCTCCTGCTCGGTGTTGGATTGCAGGTCGAAAGCCTCCTTGAGCGAGGCGAGCAGATCAGACATTGTGACGAATAGCGAGGGCGTGCCGGCTGCCTGCAGGTGATTGTCGACGGCCGCGCACAGGTGGCTCTTGCCGTTCCCGCGCGTCCCCCAGATCACCAGCCAGCGCCCGTCTGGGAACTCGGCAAAATCCTGGGCGGCCTCAAGGCAATTGCCCAACGACTCGATTTCGGCGCCGCCAAAGGTCGTCTTGAAGTTGAACAGGGTCTGCTGGCTGGACAACTCGGAGCGCGACGAAAAGGCCCGCAGGGCATCCATCCGCCAGCGCTGGGCGACCCCGCACTTGGGGCAGGGCTTCAGTTCGCCATCCGACCCGAGCACCCAGCGCCGGTTTTCGCAGCGATCGCAGTCCGGGCCGCCGTCGCGCGGCGCAATCGGCGCGTCGGGATCGCTGGCGGTCCCCAGGGGCGGGCCCGCGTCAGGGCTTGCGACGTTGCGCGCGCTCCGCCCGCTGCTGGCGGGCCCGCTCTTCGGCGGCGCTGCGCTCGGCGTCGCTGGGGTCGTCGACCTGCGGGAAGCGGAAAGCGCTTCCGCGAGCGGTCCGGTCTGGGCTGCCACGTCGCGCGGGGGTCTTGGAGTGGGTTTGCTTGGCATTGCGATCCTTATCCGGATTAGCGAGCACCTTTTTGATGTAATCCCATCGTAACGCGTTGGCGATGGCGGCCTTGTCTATGGCGTCCTTCCAGGCGGCCGGATCCGTCACCGTGGCCGAGAGCGTGTTGATTTCGGTTGCGACGAACTCGTCCAGCCGCCCAACCCGCCGTCGATACTCCTCAAAGGCCGCCTTGGCCGTGTCGTTGGCGGGCCCGGGCACATACAGCCCTGGTTTCGGATTGAGGGCGATTGCCCGGGCGTAGCGCCAGTCGCGTTTGTTCTGCCCCGATGCGTAGTCAAAGGCCGCCTTCCACACCGTCAGGTCAGGTGCGTCAGTCGCCAGGAGCTGGCCCATCTCGGTCAGGATTGCGGCCGTTGGCGGCAGCCCGGTAAAGCCCTCATACATCCGCTGCAACTCGACCAGCCTGGGGTCGGGCAGGGCGGCCGCGCGCTCCACGGCCAGGGCCGCCTCCTGGCCCTCAGCCAGCAGGGGCAGGAGGCCATCGAGCGAGGTGTCCTCAGGCGAGACCAGCCGCCCCAGCGCGCGCACGACGGCGGGCTCGCCGTGCAGGCCGATGGCGGCCGCGATCACGGCATACTCGGCCGCGCTCGGCCAGCGGCTGGCCCGCTCACGAAAGGCGATCATCCCGTCCGCGGGCACCTTTATCGCCCCCGATTTCCAACGGTGATAAGCGGTCGGCGCGCTGGGCGGGACTGCCTTGAGCGTCGCCGCGGCGTCGCGCAGCCTGCGCGGGGGCGAACCGCGCGCGCGGGGGGCGGCCAACGCGGCGCGCAGGGCGGCTTCGATTTCGCCCGCGCTGTAGCCGTAACCCAGCCATTCTTCGAGCAGGGTCCGCTCGTCTGCCGAAATCGCCGCCGCCTCGATCTGTTCGAGCTTTTCGATCACCTGAGTCAGTCGTGGCGCGAGCGCGTCCGCCGGCGAGACCGCCTTCTGGCCGGACGCGCGGGCCAGGGCGGCTTCCGCCGCGACTGCCCAACGTTGCGCGTCCGGGCTTGTCCACACATAGCGTGGCCCGGCCACGGCCGTTGTGCGCACGGCCAGAAAGGTCCCGCGGGCGACCGCTCGGCGCAGCGCGGCGTCGATCGCGAGATCAGGGGCGAAGCCCAGGCCCTGGCGCAGCGCGGGTTGGGCGAGCACCTCGGCCGCGTCGACCGAGGCGGTCCCGCCGCCCTTGCGCTCAATCAGCCACAGCGCGACCAGGGTGACCTTGAGTTCGGCCAGATCGTCGATCTGGGCCAGGATGTTTTCGATCAGCGCATCCAGCATGGGCTACAGCTCGATCTTGTCGCGCATCAAGTTCTTGAATGAGGTCAGTTTCTTGTCGAAGAAAAGCTTGGCCATCCCCGTTGGACCGTTGCGGTTCTTCTCGACCTTGATCTCGGCGATGCCCTTGAACTCGGTGTCGGGGTTGTAGATCTCGTCGCGGTAGATCATCATCACGATGTCGGCATCCTGCTCGATACTGCCGCTCTCGCGCAGGTCGCTCAACATCGGCCGCTTGTCGCTGCGCTGCTCGACCGTGCGCGAAAGCTGGCTGCCGGCGATGACCGGCACGCGCAGCTCGCGGGCGATCTGTTTGAGCATGCGCGAGATATACGAAATTTCGGCCACCCGGTTCTCATTCCGGCTGGCCGACTCGCCCTGCATGAGCTGGAGGTAGTCGACGATGATCAGGTCGAGCCCGAATTCCTGGTAGATCCGGCGGGCCTTCACCCGCAGGTCGAGCGGGCTGAGCGAGGGCGTGTCGTCGAGATAGAAATACAGGTCGTGCATCTGCGAGCACACCCGGACCAGGTTGGCCCACTCGTCGTCGCGCAACTGGCCCGAGCGCAGGCGCTGGCTGTCGATGCCGGTCTCGCCCGCCGCGAAGCGATGGACGACCTGCTCGTTGCTCATTTCAAGCGTGAACAGGGCCACCCGCTTCTTGTACTTGAGCGCGGCCTGGTAGCCGATCCCGTTCATAAAGGCGGTCTTGCCCACACCCGGCCGGGCCGCCACGATGATGAGGTCACCCTTCTGCAAGCCGCCGGTCAATTTGTCGAGATCGGGGAAGCCCGAGGGGATGCCCAGCGGTTCATCCTTGTGCTCATGCAGATACTCGACCCGGGTGAAGAACTCATCGACGACGGTCTTGATCGGGGCCATGTGCCCGCTGCCGCGCTGTTCGGACACATCGAAGATGCGGGCTTCGCTCCTCTCAATGACCTTCTCCACCGGGACGGTCAGGTCATAGGCGATGTGGGCGACATCGCTGGCCGCGGAGATCATCCGCCGGCGCAAGGCGTTCTCCTCGACCAGCTTGGCGTAGTTGTCGACGTTCAACGCTGTCGGCACACTGGTCGCCAGCTGGGCGAGATAGCCCTCGCCGCCCACCTCGTCCAGCAGCTTGTCGCGGGCGAGCTCGGTTGAGACGGTGAGCAGATCGGCCCGTTCGCCGAGCTTGAGGATGGCCGTATACACCCAGCCGTTCTTGATGACCGAGAAGTGTTCGGCCTTCAGAATCGACGCGACGCGCGGAATCGCCTGGGGATCAACAAGCAGCGATCCGAGGACGGCTTCCTCGGCTTCGGGGTTCTGGGGCATCAGCGTGTCGGCCATGGGGAGGTTCATTTTATACAATGTGGCTGAACCCATGAATCGCGCCCGCCGCCTGCCTCCGCCCTTCGTCCGCCATGGGCTACGCGCGGCGCTTCTTTTGGGCGCATTTGCCCTGCGCGCGCTGCAGCTCGGGCGCGAGAGCCTGTGGCGCGACGAGGTCGATTCGATTCGTTTTGCCCTGGCGCCCTGGCCGGGCCCGCTCGAGAACTTCGCAAAAGCGGGCGAGAACGGTCCGCTGTATCACCTGATTCTGCGCGGCTGGCTGAATCTGGGCGGCGCGAGCGATCTGGCGTTGCGTTTGTTCTCAACGTTGTGCGGGATGCTCCTGCTCGCGGTGATTTATGCGCTCGGCCGGCGGCTGCTCGGCGCGCGCGCGGCGGGCTGGGCGCTGCTTCTGGCCGCGCTGTCGCCGGCTATGGTCTGGTACGCCGGCGAGGGCAAGATGTACGCCCTGCAGCCGTTGCTGATCGGGCTGGCCCTCCTGGCCGCCGTGCGCCGGCGCTGGATCTGGTTTGGCCTGACGGCCCTCGCGGCGATGTATGTCCACGTGCTGTCACCGCTCTTCGTGCCGGTGGCCATCGTCCTGGTGCGGGCGACCCGCCGGACGGGCGAGCGCTTTTCCTGGGCGGTGCTGGCGCTTGGACTGTTGGCGGCGCTGCCGCTGTCCATCCCCCTTGTGCCGGTGCTGATGCGCGGGGCGGACTTTGGACACCCCGCGGTTACCGTCGATGATGTCGTTGCGCGGCTGTTGAGTCTGTGGTCATTTGGGGTTGCCCGACCGTCAGATGCGGGGTTGCCGGACGCGCTCGCCGACATCTCGGCGCTAATCGCCGCGGGTCTGGCGGCCTGGGGGGTTGCCCGTTTGCCGAGCCGGCCGGCAACGGCGCTCGTCGCCTGGCTGGCGATTCCGGCCGGGCTGTTGATTCTGCTCTCGTCCCGCGTCCCGCTGTTTGAGCCCCGCTATCTGCTCTGGGCGGCTCCCGCTTTGTATTTGTTGCTCGCTGCGCTCCTGGCGGGCCTGCATGGGCCAATCCGGGCCATTTTGGCCGGAGCGCTCGGTATCAGCGCCTGTGCCGGGCTGTACGCCCAGGCCGCGGCGCCGATCCGTCCGGACCTGCGCGGGGCCGCCGCGATTGTGCGGGCCGGTCACGAATCGAACGACGCAATTGTTTATGTCATGCCGTATGCGCGCTTCGCCTTTGACCACTACCTTGGGGATTTGCCACGCGCCGACGTTGACGGTGGATATACAAATGGCGGGGCAGGATCTGACGCCGGGTCAGCGGCGGTTCGCGAATCGCCCCTACCCGTGGCCGTATTTCGATATGGTCAAATCTGGCTGGTCGAGACCGAGGCGTGGCAGTGGGACGCCGCCGGCATGAACCGGGCCTGGCTGGACGCCCATGCGACCCGGCTTGAGACCCGCGCCCTGCACGGTGTGACGGTGACGCGCTACGCCAGCGATCGGATCGTGCCGAAGAGTTTCCTGCCGCTGGTTGAACGTTAGGATATGGTAGGCGCGTCTGAATCACGGAAAACACGGAGGCTGCGGATTTCACGGAAGAACCCGGGCTGGTCGAAAGAGCGCTTCCGTGTAATCTGCTTCGTCCGTGTTTTCCGTCATTCAGACGATTGCGCGGCCATGAAACAAGTTCGCTGCGGGTATAATTCGCGTATCGAAAAACGGCCAAAACCTTAAACTTTTCCGAGGATGCATTTAAGGTCTGGCGCGGCGAAAACGCCGCCCTTTTTGTGACCCGACGCGCCGTTTTCATGGAGCCTATTCGCTTTGACAGACCCGACCCCCATCGAACCCGAATTGCCTGCCGATGACGTTCCCGCGTCGACTGACGCTGCGGCGTCAGCCGACGCCGACACGCCGGTCGGCGACGCCATCATCGAGCCAGGCAGCGCGGG
>JBDSIP010000506.1:0-2920 GCA_039917915.1 Thermoflexales bacterium | reverse complement strand
GAGTTGATGTGGCCGCCCAGTTCAAAGCCGCCGAAGCGACCCGGCGCGGCGGCTGGAGCAGCCGGTCGAGGCGCGGCGGGCGCGGCAGGCGCGGCGCCTGCGGCCCCAGGCGCGCTGGTGAGCGCCGCATAGATCCAGCCGGTCGCCCCAACGTAATCAATTTTGAACCATCCGCCATCGGTCGATCGCCCGCGCGGCGTTAATGTCGTGCCGCCGGCGAGTAAGCCGATGACTTCGCCGCTCAGACCTGGGGCCGCCCGCACGTTGAGGGCGGGAACTGCCACCGACACGGCGCCGGAGGCTGGCGCGGCAGGGCTCTGGTCCGGCGCGAAGGATCCGCCGACTGTTGCGTATTCGGCATAAATGAAGGCGGGTTCGCCGTTAAAGCTGATCTTCCACCACAAACCATCTTCCGACTTACCCGTAGTTGATACCCTGGCGCCGCCTTGGAGGCCGCCCAGGATCGTCGCGTTCGTCGACGGACCGGAGCGAACATTTAAGGCCGCCACGGTAACGATGACGTTCTCAAGTGGGCTGGCCACCCCGGCGGCCGAGGTCGAACTGGCCAGAATCGGCGTTGCGCCCGAAAAAGCCATCGCCACGCCAATCGCAACGGCGAGAAAGACACTTCGCGCTTTGGTCATGTGTTCTCCTGTGAACTGAATGCCTATTCCGCCGCGGACTTGCGGCGGCTGGCAATGAACGCGGCGATTAGCAGACCGGCAATGACCGGACCGAAAAGGCCGACGATGATGAACACCGGATCGAAGCTTTCCTTGAAAAGCGTCGACAACGGGATGATGAAGAATAGGATGGCAAATACGAGTATTGGCCAGGATCCCTGCAGGTATTTCATATTTCCTCCGGCGTCCGCCCAGTTCGGACGGCGCCAAGGCGGCCCATTTTAGCCGTGTTGATCAAAGCTCTTCCGCCATGCGCGATTGAAACCGGCGGAACACCATGTAGCCCAGCACCAGGATGGCCACTGCCGTGATTGCCGTCCGGAGCCAAAAGTCAAGCGCGGTCACCCGACCGTGAAACATCAATTCCTGGTAGATGTTCACCAACGATGCCATGGGGTTCAATCGGCGCACCCACAGGGCGAAACCGGTAACTTCGATTGCGCTTACGTCGTACCAGATGGGCGTCACGAAGAACAAGGCCAGCATTCCAAGATCGACGATGAACTGGGTGTCCCGATAGAACACGTTCAGGGTGGACAACATCATGGCCAGGCCTACGCTCATCATGGCCTGGAGCAAAATCGCGACAGGCAGCAGCAACAGGGTCGGATGGAGTTTGGCGCCGCTCAGAATCGCAACGATGGCGAACACCGGCAACGCCAACAGGTAGTTGATCAGGTTCGAGACTACCGAAGAAATCGGCAGCAGGATGCGCGGGAAGAATACCTTTTTGACCAGGCCGCTGTTTCCCACGACACTCCCCGCGCCTCCAACAACGGAAGCGCTGAAGAACGTCCAGGCCAGATAGCCGGCCAGAATGAGGACGTGGACGTTTGGGCGATCGGTGCCGTCGCTCCGGTTCATCTGCGTGAAAGCAAATGACAGCACAACCATCATTCCCAGCGGCTGCAAGAACGACCAGGCGATTCCGAGGACCGAGTTTTTATAGCGCGCCTTTAGGTCGCGAACGACGAGCATGCGAAGCAGGCTGCGATATTTCCAAACTTCGCGGATGTCTTCCTGCACGCTTTGCATGGTCGATCAGGCGTGTGCCCTCGCCAGCACGGCGCGGTAGGCGTCAGTCATCGTGCGGGCCCCGCGCTCCCACGAAAAGAGCGCTTCTGCCCGCCCGCGCAAACCCGCTCCAATTGTCCGCCAGGCGCTTCTGTTGTTCAGCAGCGCGTCAACCCGATCGGCAAAGGCAGCGATATCCCCCACCGGCGCGTAGCTGCCAAGGTCGCCAAGCAACTCGCGCTGGGCGGGCGTGTCATAGGCGGCGGTCGGCATCGACATTGCCATGTAGTTGAGCAGTTTACCGCTCCCCTCCGTTAGGGAGAGCTTGGGCGCCAGCGCGATGTCGCCCATGCTCAACATTTCCGGCATGCGATCGTACGGGACGCGCCCTGTGAAAATGATGCGGTCCCCAACGCCGCGCGCTCTGGCCCTTTTGAGCCAGCCGTTCTCGCCCGGGTAACCCATGATCACCCAGCGCAGATCGGGGCGCCGATCGCGCAGAATCAGCGCAGCCTCAATAATATCGTCTATGCCTTGATGCCGGGCCAGCAGGCCCAGAAACACCGCGACGTCGGCGTCGCGCGGCACGCCGTATTGCTCCCGCAACGCGGCGCGCTCGGCCGGGGTCAACTTGTCGGGCCTGACGAACGAGACGCCCACGCCGTCAATCAGCGGGATGATTCTGGCCCTGGGGACACGCTGACGCAGACGGTCGGCTGCGTTTTGGGTGCTGGTAAAAATGGCCGCGGGCAGCCGCTCGGCCAGCGATTCAATGCCACGCCACAGGCGGGTGGCAAGCGGATGACCGGGACGCAGAAACCCGTGCTGCGTCATTTCGTCGGTCATGCTGCCTTGATAGTCCATGAAGACGGGCACCCGCCAGGGCCAGGTCAGCAGACCGGCAATCAGCGCCCCCTCGTGCAGGTGGGCGTGGATGACGTCGAACCGATTGCGGGCCAGCACGCGCACGAGCCGGATGGCGAGCAACGCGTCAAAGACGTATTTGTGGCGGGACGAACCCACCTCGTAGTTTGACCGCCATGGCGTTGGCATTGTGCGAATGATTCGAATGCCCGGCACGTCATTGCCTTTGAAATAGGTCAAGACTGTGACGTGATGGCCCAGCGCCTGTAGCGCTCGGGCCTCTTCGAGGATCCGGACGTGGCATCCGTAGTCGTTGAAAAACGAGGTTGGCGCCACACTCAGAATGCGCAGCGCCCCGC
>JBDSIP010000505.1:0-5218 GCA_039917915.1 Thermoflexales bacterium | reverse complement strand
GGGCGAAGATCCCGAGATGCGCGACATGGGTCGTCACCACAACCGGGTTGAGGCCGCTCGCGCGTCCTGCCACCAGCGCCTGGGCGGCCAGGATGATGTCCATATCCAATGCGCCCTCGCGCACGCCCACGCCAAGGTCAGTCCGGCCGAACTTCTTGGCCGCCGCCCAGATCTCCGAGGCGCGCAGGAGCGCGTCAGTGCTCAAGGGCAGGTAGAACATCACCGCTTTGAGATCATCGAGAGCCCGAAGGGCCCGCATCCGATCGGTTCGCAGGAGTTCGCGGCGGACCTCGTAGTCGGCGATCTCAGGGATCGCAAATCGGCCGCCCTGGCGCAGCAGGTCGCGCGTCCAACGGTGACACTCCAATGCTGCGGCGGACGCGGTCGGGTTGGTGAGCAGGCTCAACATCCCGGCGTCGAGGACGAACAGCGTTGTGCGCGTGTCTACGATGTTCACGGTTTCTTTGGCGGGCGCGCCGGGTTCGGGAAGAGCTTGCGCGAATCGGCGCGTTCGCGGTCCAGCGCTTTCACAAGATAGGTCAACGTTTCCCGTTGGGCTGTCGCCTCCTCGGTCGTTGGAGCCGACAGCCGCTCGAGCAGCAGAATCGCCGCCTGGTTGCGCGCGCGCAGCGCCTCGTCATCGATCTGTCCCGGATACGTGAGCGGGTCGGCCACCGGCACGGGCTCAGGCGTCGCGGGCGGCGGAGGAACGGCTTGCGGCCGGGTCGGAGAAATGGTCTGCAGCCGCGGCGGCGGCTCGGTCACCCTGGCCTGCGTCCCGCGCCGGGATGGCTGTCCCGACATGCCGGCCCGATAATCCAGCAGCGATCCGTGATTGATGAGCAGTGATGTTCCGAGCTTCTGAGCCTCTATCGCGCCATCCCGCGCAAGTTGACGCACATATTCCTGGTTGTAGCCGAACTCGGCCGCGGCTTCGCGCACGGTGAGCCATTCACCACGGTCAAATGGGGAGGCGGCGGCTTTGCTCATTGACAGGTTCCTAGTGCCAGACTAGACGCATTGTAGCATGCAAGGTCGAAGATGCAAACAGGCCCGGACTGAGGATTACCCCCCCAGCCTGTCCTCCGACATCACGCGGGCCTGTCGAATCCAATTATCGAAGTCGGGCCGCTTAAAGAAAGGCGCCTTCACCATGTCGCGCAACCGTTCGGGCGAAGCCGTTCGCAGATCGTCGACGGTCCGAATGCCCGCCGCCACAAGCTTGCCCGCCATATCTCGTGTGAGGCCAGGAAACTTCGCCATCACCACCCCGTTTGTCAGCGACAAATCTATGGGCGCGCCTGGCAGCGGCGGGACGAAGTCTTCAGCGTCGCGGGTCCCGCGCAGAAAGGACGGCACCTCCAGATCTTCGCGCTCACGCTTCGCGGTCGGCTCAATCTTGCTGGCCGCGCGGGCGGGCGCTTTGTCAGGGGCGGAGGATTTGGGCGCGCTGCGCGGCTCCGGGCGGGACTCGCGCATTATTGCCAGAACATCCGATTCGCGCGCTTCGGCCGTGGCCTTGCGCAGGCGCTCGATTACAAGCCGCTGGTTTGCGGCGTCCTTGATCGCCGCCTCGAGCCGCTGGTTCAGCATGGTGACCTGCGCGGCCAGCCGCTCGCTTGTCCCTGATCGATCGGCGGATTCGTTCTGAACCTTGTCCAGGGTAGTCTGCAGGCTGGTCACATGCTGCCGCAGGCTGGCCAAAGCCGCTTCACGATGGCCGGCCAATTCCTCGGCCTGAGCGGCGGCAGCCTGAGCCTTGCGCAGTTCGCGCGTGAGCAGGGACAGCACAGGCTCGCCTTCGCGCTGGCTTTGGGCATGAAAGCGCTCCAACAGCGCGGCCTCGTTCGACTCCACGGCAAAACTCGGCCGCAGATCCGCCAGCTCCTGGCGCGCATCCTTGTGGGCGGCTCGCAGTTCACCCACATCGCGGCTGAGCGCTTCGGCGCTGCCGCGTTGCTGCGCTGCATCGCGCGTGGCGTCGTCGGCGCGGGCCTCGACTTCGGCAAGTTTCTGGCGCAGCCGCTCAATCTGGGTCGCCTGATCGGCTGCCTGCCGGGTGCGCTGATCGACCTGGGAAAGGCGTTGAGATGACTGTTGTTCAGCGCGCTGCAGGTCGCGTTGGGCCTGGGCGAGTTGGCGGGCAAGCTCGGCCTGGCCGCCCGCGCGGCCGGCATCGGAGATCTGCTGGGTCAGGCGCTGGATCATCTTTTCCTGCCCCGCGAGCCGCTCTTCGGCCCCGCGCACGCCAGCCTGGGCGGCTTCCATGTCCCGGGTCGCGCGCTCGAGCAGCCGCTCGTACTCGGACACGGACAAGCGCGCCTGCTCGGAGACGGAGCGCGCCTGGCGGGCCTCCTGAGTGATGTGGGCGATGGCGGACAGGCGCTCAACCGCGTCGCGGCGCGCCGCCTCAAGCTCGCGATCACGCTGGGCGAGTTGCGCACGCAATTCGCCGATGCGGGCATCCCGCAGCTCGATTTCGCGCCGACGTTCCGCCTCGGCCGCCGGTGAAACGGCCACCGTCCGCTCTGACCCCGCCAGATCATGCTGGCTGCGGGCCAACGACAGTTGAGTGGCTGACAACTGCTGGGTAAGGCTGGAGATCACCTGTTGATGTTCCACCCCGAGCTTGTGCGCGCGCTCAAAACGGGCGCTCAGGTCTTTGACTTGAATATTGAGGCGCGTTGCATGGGTCTGGGCCTCCGACAATTGCCGCTGGGCCTGGTCGTGGCGCGCCTGTTGCTCGCCGACCTGAGCCGCCAGCCGCTGCATCGTCGCATGGCGTTCGGCAGCCGCGCGTTCGGCATCCCGGGCAATCGCCCGCGACCGTTCGCCATCGGTCTTCAGCGAATGCGACGCAGCCTCCAGGTCAAGCCCGCGCCGTTGCGCGATATCGAGCGAGGCCTGGGTCTGGGTCAATAGCGCGCGGGCGGCCTGCCATTGCGCGCGATAGGCCTCGCGCTCGCGGGTGCGCTCCTGCGTTGCGCGCAGCGCCCGATTCAACTCCTCTGTCGCGGCCCGAGCCGTGGCCATCGCCCGGTCGGCCTCGCGGCGCCATGCGCGGGCCTTGCCCGCCACAAGACCTATCGCGGGCAGCGCCAACATGAACGCGGCCAACACGGCCACCAACGCTGCGACGAGCAGCCATCCAGGATCGCCAAATTGATACGGCATGTGTGATACAAGGTGCCGGTCGAGATTGGCCTTGAACCGTTTTGCTCACATCCAGCAACACGCAAGGTTCAGCCCAACCGGTCAATGTGTCAGGCATGGTATCCACCCCAGCGCGAAGCGTCAATGCGCAACTAGCATTGCGCGAGGCACCTTGTAGTGCACTAGGTCAAAAAGAGGTCAGGCCCAAACCCGCCCTGCGGGCCGCGCCTGGGCGGGCCAGATCTCATCACGCAGAACCTCGATATAGGAGCTGATGTTGAAATCCGCCCACGCCGGAGTGCCCTGCGGGGTGAGTTGGAAGATCGATCCGCCCAAATACGGCGAATTCCAGCGCCCGGGAAATTCCGAGCGCGGCACGCGCCCGGAACGCGCCAACTCATCCTGATTGTCGATCAACATCGGACGGGCCATGACCTCGCGCCAGCGCCGGGCAAAGGCGCTGAATTCCTGGCGGGTGTAGCCCAGCCCTGAAAAGCCTTTGCCCGCATCTACGCCGGTCTCGGCCGACACGATGCCGCGCACCCGTGGATCGAAGCCGCAGCGGGTGAAATACAGCTCCCACCGGCGCGCCCACCACGCGATGTTGCTTTCGTCGAAGAGGCTGCGCGCGCCGTCCTTGGTGACAACGTAATTGTGCTGATTGAACAGCAGCGTGCCCGCGTTATAAGCAGCCGCGTAGCCATCGCGGATGGCCGCGCAGATGGTCGGGTTGGTCAAGTCGGGCGTGCCCGTGGCAAATCCTCCGCCCACATAGCGCGACTTGCCGCCGCTTCGCTTTCGGATGATCTCGGCCACCGCGACGTCAAATGCCGCCCGCTTCCGGATGGCGTCTGGCGAGTCGCCGATCGAATCGGTCTCGTTCATCCCCAGATAGGCCACCCCATGGGCGAGGGCGCCAAGCGTACTCACGAATTGTTCCGGCTCAGGCAGCCAATTCGGCCAGATTCGGCGGGCCAGCACAAATGCGCCCTGCCCCGCCAGCTCAGCCGCAACTTCAAAGCTGTCACACACCGTAAACCAGCGGCATCCAGCTCGGAACGCTTCTTGCGCGCTGCGCCCGGTTGTGATGGTATGCACGCCCAGCCCAATGTCTTGCGGCAGAATAGGCGGCGGCAGTCGCGGCGCAGGCGCGGGTTGCGGCGCTGGCTCGCCCGGTGGCATCGGCTGGGGCTGCGTGTCGATCCAGTTCTCATACAGCACAGCCCGCAGGATGCCGCGCGCCAGAGTCTGACCGTAGCGCGGAGACAGGGACTTGATCTGCCCATCCCAGGGATCGATGATCATGATGCCTTTGTCGGCCGCGCCGGCCTGGACGACCCGGCCCGCCCAGTTGGTTGGAAGCGCCAGGACAAAGTGCATCTGCCGCCCAGGCTGGGGCGGATACTTCGGATCGACGCTGTCGGAGGGGAAGAAATCAACTTCAAGGATCGCAGGCTGGCCGTCGCTCAAGTGGGTCAACACGCGCTGCACCACTTCGGCGGGCGCATCCATCTCGTAGCGTTCGGAGAACCAGCCGATCTTTACCGCCCCCCGGGTTTCATCATCCACATTGAAACGGGCAGCGTAACCGCCATAAGGCCCGGGCGGGAGATACCCGCCGTTGCCTTTGCGAATATTGTTCACCTCGTTCGGCGTCAGTGGCTTGTCGAGGGCCGAGTTGATCAGAATGGTGAAGCACGTCAGCAAGCAACCATAGTCGCCGATCGTCACCGTCGGATCATTGGTGTTCCCCAGCAACAGCGCCAGCCAGCGCGAGTCGCGCTGGCTGAGCGGGAAATAACGCGGCGTCGCTGTCCCGCGCGCGCCCATTGGATTCACCCCGGGGGCCGCCGCCTGAGCATCCGCCGCAGGCACGTATCGGCTGCCCGCCAGGATCCACCAGCCGTTGCGCAACTCGGCCCCGCGCAGGATGTCGCCGTAGTGGGCGGCCCCGGTGATGTTCTGGATGCCCCGGTCATCTGGGCTATTGCGCACAAGAGAGCCAGTGGGCTTGACGATTCGGATGTCGCTTGGCATGGGTATGTCCGTGGTATTCTAGCCGCGC
>JBDSIP010000504.1:0-4035 GCA_039917915.1 Thermoflexales bacterium | reverse complement strand
ATTGTGTTAGCGGCCTGCTCGGCCCTTCTCACTCTGGCGATGATGACAACGGCGATGGCCGCAATAAAAGTCAGCACGCCCTCGGCCGCAAACGGCCCGGCAATCTGATTTACGCCGACCGCGACGGTGTTGGCCCCGGCGTGGAAGACGACTGCCAATAGCCACCAGAGCCAGGCCCGCCGTCCATTGTCACCCCGGACGGCCTTCATCACCAGCAGCGAGAGGCTGATGTGCAGCATGACCGCCCCGACCCGCTCGTAGACACCCAGCACGGGCGCCCACCATTGCATACCGCGGACGGCTTCGATCTGGGCCTGCAGCGCGGGCACCTGGGCGGGCGCGGCGGCCTGAGTCTGGGCGAGCAGGCTGTCGCCAAAGGCGAGCAGGGCGATGACGTTGACGCTGGCCAGGCCAATGACCAGAATCGCTTCGACCCCGCCGTGGCCGGCCCCAAACATCACGCCGCTCTTCCAATCCCGCACGCGCTTGATCAGCCAGCGCATGACGATGTAGCGGGCGGTCTCCTCAAACAGGCCCGAGGAGGCGAGCTGCACACTGATCAAGATCGGCAGGTATGCGGTATGCGTTGGACCGATCCCAAGCAGCGGGAGCGCCGCCGCAAAGGCGCTCAGGAGCGGCAGGCGGACGAGCTGCGAAGCGACGAAGGCCAGCCCGCCAGCGAACCAGGCTGACCAGCGCTCGGGCAGGCGCCGGCGCAGAAAAATGCCGAGGCCAATTGCGCCGGCGACGACGATCAGGACTTCAAGGATGATGGCAATCAGGGGTGACACGGCTGATTATTGCTGAGAGCGCGTCACGCGCCGCGAGACGGCGTATGAATAGACCATGACGAAGACGACCCAGCCGAGCAGCAGGATCATCAGAACGATGATGCCGATCTCGGGAGGGACGATGAACCCGCACAAGACCGAGACCAGCCCGACGATCACGAAGGCGCGCCCGCCCACGCGATGGCTGATCCGCCAGACCTCTTCATTGGCGAGCGTCCAGGGCACCCGGATGCCGGCGAACGAATTGCGCTTGAGCCGGCCGAATTCGTTGCCCAGCCCCACGAAAAGCAGGCCGATCCCGATCATCATTACCTGGCCGATGTGGATCGGCCAGCCAAGAGCGATGCCGAGGGTGGCGACGTGCACGCCGGCCATGAACAGCAGGATGTAGTTCAGAAAGCGCCAAAAGGTGTCCAGAAACGGCCCGTAGGAAAAACGCTCCGGGCTGGTGATGGTGAGCGGGTCCAGTTTGGGCAGCACCTGGAAGAGCAGCCACAACCCCAGGCTGAGGCCGGGAACGAACAAGGCGGCTAGCTCGCGCGTGCCGTATCCGTCGGCGACGCCATTGAAGTTCCAGTGGATGGGGACGCGCGCGGGCAGCAGGTTGAAGACGACGGCGCTGAACACCAGCATGGCTGCAATAAACCCGAGACCAATCCAACGATTTTTGAACATGATGAGCCTACTCCTTCGCCCGCGCGGTCGCGCCGACCTTGAACAGGGCCATGACCGCGGCGACGGTTTCCTGGGCGACGGTGGCGTTGAGCGAATACACGATGTTCTGGCCGCGCCGCTCGGCGCCGACCAGTTCGGCGTTCTTGAGCACGCTGAGGTGATGCGACACGCTGGGCAGGGAAAGGTCGAACCCGGCCGCGATGTCGCCGGCGTTCATGTCGCCCTTGCCGAGCATGCGCAGGATCTCCCGGCGGGTCGGGTCCGTCAGAGCCTTGAGGGTGCGGTTGAGTGCTGTATCCATGAGTTTAGATATTTCGCCAATGGTCTAAATATATCACACGTATTCGGGATCGGGCTCCCCTGGCGTCGCCGGGGGAGTCCGATCCCGAAAAACTGTATTGCTGGACGAAACAGGCATCACGTGCCAGAATGCTGTACTTGGAGCCTTGCGATGATTAAACCGCCGCGATACCCATGCGGTCACACGCTCATCGCGCCATTGCTGGATGAGATTGCGCGCCAGCAGGGCATCACGCACAAGGCTCTCGAGACATCGCTCGCTGCCCGCCTGGGCATATCTCGTGCGACCGTCCGGGCCTGGGGCACCGGGTATGCCCGCCCGCAGTCCGACGGGCAGGCTCGCCTGCTGGTGGAGCAAGCCCGCGATGTCGCGCATTGGGCGCCGGCGCAAGTCGCCGGCCTGCTTGACTGCATCGAGGCCCGCCCGCTGCTTCGCGATGAACTGCTCGCTGACGCGGTTTCTCGGTCTAGGCCCCTGTCGCCCATGATTCCCGTGGTTACTGCAAATCGTATTCACGGGCGCGAGGCGCTGATCGAACAGATTTGCGCCCAGCTTGGCGCGGGCGAGACGATTGGGCTGAGCGGGATAGGCGGCATCGGAAAATCGACGCTTGCGGCGCTGGCGACCGCCGCGCCGGCCATGCGCGCGCGCTTCTACGACGGCGTGTTGTGGACGAGCCTCGGTCTAAACCCGGATCTGTTCTTTGAGACTGGCCAGTGGATCGCCGCGCTCTTGCCCGGGCAGGTCGACCTGGCCGGTTTGCCAACCTTCCCGGTCCGCCAGGCGCGCCTGCGCGAGCTGCTGGCCTCGCGGCGCATCCTGATCGTGATCGACGATGTTTGGGTGGCCGGTCACGCGGCTGAGTTGATCCTCGGCGGAAACAACTGCGCCCACCTCGTCACGACCCGCGATGCGGCGCTCGCGGCATCGCTGTGCGCCCCCGAGGCGTGCTTGCGGGTGCCCGATCTGGACCCGCTCGAAAGCGCCCGGCTCCTGACCGCGCTTGCGCCCGGGCTGGCCCGCCATCCCAGGACGCAGCTCGCCCCGCTTGTTCATCACGCAGGCGGACTGCCGCTGGCCCTGAACATTTTCGGGCGTTTGGCATGGCGCGCCGAAAATGCCGACCCGGAGTATGGCGTTGAAGTGCTGCTCGAGGCGCTTGCTTCGGCATCCCGGCGCGTCCATGCTCCGATCCCCGTGCACGCCAACACGCGTCCGCGGCACCTGCTGGATCAATCCCAGATCTCGATTGGCCTGAGTCTGTCGACGACCTGGGAGCGGCTTTCGTTACCTGGCCGCCAGGCCCTGAGCGACTTGACCCTGTTCCCGCCCAAGGGCAACACGTTCTCGGAGGAGGCGGCCCTCGCCGCGCTCGGCGACCGCGAACACGCGCTGCAGGAGTTGGTGATGGCCGGCCTGGTCGAGATCTTTCCCGAGGGGCGTTTTGCCCTGCACCAATCGGTGCATGACTTCGCCGCGCAGCAGCCGCCGGACGATGCGGCTTCCCGGCGCTGGGTGCAGTACTGGCAGAGCTTCCTGCGCAAGCGCCAAATGGACTTTGTGGCCCAGGCGGCCGAGCACGAGAACGTGGAGGCGGCCCTCAGTGAAGCCCGCCAGCGGTCCGCTCCCGAGTTCCCGAACCTGGCCTGTCTGCGCTATCTGTATCGCAAGGACGCCGGATTACTGCCGGTAGCCGAGCGCCAGCTCGAGGAGGCGCTCGTGGTCGCGCGGGCGCATAACGATGCGTGGAGCGAAGCGCGTGTGCTGCTCAACCTGGGCAACATCGCCCGGAATGCGCGCAACGACCTGGCCGGGGCCGAGCAGCGGGTGCGCCGGGCGCTGGAACTCATCCGAACAACGTCCGACACCGATATGCGAGCCAACATCGCCGCGGCCCTGTGCATCATCCTGCTGTATGAGGCCCGCCCGGCCGAGGCCTGGACCGTCATCGAGGAGGCGCTCGAGCTGCTGGATCAGCTCACTCCGGCCATGCGCTGCGAGGTGCTGCAGGATGCGGCGATCGCCCGGCGGAACCTTGGCGCGACGGATGAGGCGATTGCGTTGTTCAACCAGGCCATCCTCACGGCTCGCGAAGCCGGTGTGCCCTATCTGGAGGCCCAGAATCTGGGCTATCTGGCCGCGGCGGAATTGCTCCGGAACGATGCCCGGTCCGCCCTCGCTCATGCCAGGGAGGCGGCCGCGCTTGGGCGCGCGCACGGGCTGCCCAGCCAGCTCACGTTCAGTCTGGCCGAGATGGGTCGCGCGTCG
>JBDSIP010000503.1:0-4837 GCA_039917915.1 Thermoflexales bacterium | reverse complement strand
CCACGTTTACGTTTACGTTTACGTTTACGCCTACGTCTCCGTTTCCGTCCACGTTCACGTCTACGTCTACATCTACGTTTACGTCTACGTCTACGTTCACGTTCACGTCTACATGTACGTACACGTTCACGTTTACGTTTACGTCTACGTTTACGTTTTCGTTTACGTTCACGTTACCGTTCCCGTCTACGTTTGCGTCTACGTCTACGTCTACGTCTACGTTTACGTGAACGTTTACGTCCACGTCTACGTTTACGTCTACGTCTCCGTCTACGTTTACGTTCACGTTCACGTCTCCGTCTACGTCTACGTTTACGTTCACGTTCACGTCCACGTCCACGTTCACGTGAACGTGAACGTAAACGCCAAACCTTTGCAACTATCCGCAGCGTCGGCCAGGTTTGCAGAAACGTCCGCGAGCGGGCGGTGCAACCGGCGCGTACTGCCTCGCCTTGCTACGTAATGCATCAATGCTTACGGAATACGGGGCCACCTACAGCCGGACTGTCGTCGCTCACGAGCAGGACGTCAAGGCGGTGGTCAGAAAAGTGATGTTGGGCGAGGCGATCACGATTCCGGATGCCCACAACACGATCGCCATTTACCCAATCGCCGCCCTCAACGACACAAAACAGGCGGCTCTGGCCGCGGCGTTTGTTGACTTTGCGCTCAGCCCGGCCAGCCAGGCCGTCCCGGCGAAATATGGATTCGTCTCGGCGCCGTTCTTTGGGCGCGGCGCGCGGATCAGCTTTGCCGAGGTCGACCCGCGCTTCGAGCAGTCGGCCATTGTCTAAGGCGCGCGCACATGGCAGGTCATCACTCACGTCATGGCGCCCCTGGCCGGGCGGGTGTTGATCGGGGGAATGATCCTGGCTTGGACCCACGCATTGGGCGAGCTCGGGGCCACGATCCCGTTTGCCGGCAACGTCCAGCAACCGAGCCAGACCATGCCCCTGACGATCTAGATCGGCTCAGAGCGTAATGCGGAGGCCGCCCTGGCGCTGTCGGTCGCCCTCGTCGCGATCGCGGCCTGATTCATGTTCGCCGTGCGCCGGATCGAGCTGAGGACCTTCAATCGCTCACCTATACGCAATGAAAAACAGGCGCTTGAAGGGGAATAACACGTTCCCGTCGATCCGCCTTGGAAAGGCGTCCTCGATCCGGGCGCGGAGCTGGGCCTCGAACGCCGCGCGCTCGGCTGGACTTGCCAGCGCGTCGAGAAACGGCCTCAGGCTCGTCGCCCGAATCCACTCGATGATGGCATCCGGCCCGGCCATCACATGCATGTATTCGATCTCCCATACATCAAGCCGGGCGCTGTTAGGCCTGAGCATGTCGTAGTAGGCTTCGGTGCTCTCGATCGCGGTCGCTTTGCCGGACGACGCCAGCCGATCGCTCCAGGCCGCGTCCTCAGCCGTCGCCAGGATAAGTTTGCGAACCACCATCTTGCCCGAATGCGGCATCTGCACGGCCAACGCTCCACCCTCCGCCACGAACCCGAGCAATCCTGGCATCAGGGCCGGATGACCCTTGACCCACTGCAGCGTGGCGTTCGAGAAAACAAGGTCAACCGGCGCGTCGGGCGCCCAGGTGGCGATGTCGGCGAGCACCCAGGGACCAGCCGGAAAGTCTCGGGCGGCGGTCTTGAGCATCTCAGGCGAGTTGTCCAGCCCGGTCACGTCCGCCGCCGGCCAGCGCCGGCGCAAGGCCTCGGTGCCGTTGCCGGTCCCGCAGCCCAGATCGACGATGCTGGCCGGGGCCGGCAGCGTGATCCGGGCGATGAGGTCAAAGGAGGGTTGCGTCCGTTCGTTACCAAATTTCAAGTACAAGTTGGGATCCCAGGTGCTGGTCATGGCGCCAAGCGTAGCAGACCGGACCGGGCGTTCAATGAACGGCCGCAACCGCACGAGAATCGAACGACGCGAAGGCCCTTGCGAAAGGCGGCCGCAAACACGCAGACGCATTCTCACTGAATCCCGAAGCGTATCGCCCCCGGGTCTTCACGTTCGCGGGGAAAACGGATGACACGGATGCGGGCGAATGTTCGCGGATGGATACAAGAACATATCCGCGACGATCCGCGCGTATCCGTGTCGTCCGTGTTCCACCAACGCCAGATAACTGGAAGCGGGCCACAAGACCAACGCCCTTGCCCGCGTAGAGCGCCATCTCTTGTAGGTCTCCCGTCATGCCGCGCGTCGGGGACGACGTCGTATAACGAAGGACAGCCTCGCCGGATGTGGCGCGCTCCCAGGACGACGGCGGCGCGCTGCAACTTGGACAGCGCGGCGAAGGTCCGCGCTCGCAAGCGAAGCGCCCGCACGGCGCCGGGGTAGGCCGACCGTAATTCGCCACACCGGGCAACCGTAAGCCGCGACTCGGCTGCGATCAGCGAAGCGGAAGCTCGCCGAGCGCATCATCAACGGTCTGGCGATTGAAGTCTGTCATCTGACAATTTGATCATCGCCCAACCTCTGAATGGGCGTGGCTGCTCGCAGAACGAGCGACGAATTTGGAAAAGCTCAATTGCGTTGTGGCGGGGCTGCGCGGGATCCACTGGCATGCCCTTGATGCCCTCGCGCTCGGCCTACCTAATCAACGTGCGGCCGCGACACCCTTTACGAGATGAGGGCTGAGCCGTGGCGAGACCACATCCGGCCAGGCCGGAGGACTGCGGTATTTCGGACGCTCCATCTAACCCGCGGCAGCTACTCCGACTTACTGCTGGCCAGTCTGGCGGGAGCTCGAACGTTAATCCTGAACATGGATGCGCGCAGATGATCGCTTCTTTGTGGATTCATCCGACAGAATCCCTGCCCGCCCGCGACATCCATCTTCGAAAGGCGTGCGGGCATGCGCTTCAGCAGGCGAGGTGCCGCCGCCCGGGCGCATCGGAGCCGTCGTGGCTGGCGCTGCGATCCCCGCCTATGGCGCGAGCGCGGCGCAGAACGCACCCAGGTCGCCCGAATGGCCCCGATCGGGCGATAGGATGAAGAATACGGGAGGAGAGTCTGTCAGGTTCGCCCGTCCGGCGCTCACGAACAAACTACCATCCGGAAGCCAAATCTTCTCAACTCCCCCTTGCGCGAAGAAGCTTGTGCGGTTTCCGGCGCTGTCGAAGCGAATTTCAGCGCTGGTCGCGTAGGGCATACCTTGCAGGTACCGGCCGTTTGCAGTGAAGGTGTCCTGCTGGGATTGATTGGCCGTGATTCTGATCAGGGCGCCGGTCGTGTCAAAAAAATCGGTTTCCGCGCCGGCACCATGTCCAGAGACGTAAACGGTGAATGGACACACACCGGGCACGGGAAATAGGGAAAAGGTGAATGTAAAATTGGTTTTTGTCGGACTGTCTGCTTTGGCCGGAGACGCGATAATCGAAGCGCTCGCCGCAAGCGCAATCGCAATCGCGAGGCGCCTCCAAGTCGATCGACTTGCGTTGACGAACATTGGCTGTTTCATGGTTTTCTCCTTGTCAAACATGCGACTGTTGCTGACCGGCCACTTTTCTTTGTCCCGTGGCCGCCCGATCAGGATCCCGTAACGGGACTGTATAGGACAGTACTAGCCAAGTCTTGTCAGAAACTGACAGTCTTGTCAACTTTGGAACTTTGCGAGGCCTCAGTACGCTCAAACACGGTCGCCCTCAATGTGGGCGCGCCGCGCACGGCGATTCCAATGGATTGAGGACGAATTGCAGCGGCAAGCTACTTAAGCAGCGGAGCCACCTGAACGAGCGCCGATATCGCCTGGACATTCCCGGGCTCGCGGGCCACTCAGGGCCCTCTTGCACAGCCGGCCGCGATGAACCGACCTTTCATTGCTCGAAGCGCATTCGCGGAATTGCGACTTTGCAAGAGCCATGCGGCTGGTGCAGGCGCCAAACAAAAAAGGCCGGCGCAGTCCATAATCGCCCCATGTCTCAATCGATACCGCCCACCCGCTCACTGTCGCTCGGCGCAGCGACGATCACGATCATCAACGTCGGCGACATGACCGAGTTTCTCAAGGACTGGATCATCCTGCCCGAGAGCGACCGGCCGGCGGACTATGCCCGGGTCTTCGAGCAGCCCATGCATGTCCCGATCCAGTGCGTTCATATCGCCCTGAATGGGCGCTCGATTCTGGTCGACGCAGGAAAGTTCGACCCGCCCGGCGCGCCGGTCCGTCCGCGCCTGACCGACGGGCTTGCCGCCATCGGGGTCAATCCGGAAGACATCACCGACGTCGTCGTCACCCACGCCCATTGGGACCACTACAACGCAACGACGGCCCTGAGCGACGGAGAGTACGCGCCACAGTTTCCCAAAGCGCGGCATTTCTTTGGCAAGGCGGACTGTGAGTCCATCCTCAACGGAGAAGCGATGCGCGAGGCCGGTTCGATGGAGAACCAAACGCTGGGAGTCCTTAACCGGGCAGGCCTGCTGGCCCGGTCGAGGGTGATCTTGATCTGGACCTCGGCGTTCGAATCATCGCCGCGCCGGGCGAAACCGCGGGTCATCAGATGCTGCGCGTGCGCTCAGGCGGATACACGCTCTTCTGCCTGGGCGATCTGTACCACCATCCGATCGAAGTCGAACGGCCCGAGTGGATGGTGAATTGGGCCATCCCCAGCCCCAACGTAGCCAGTCGCGCGGCGTTTGTCGAGGCCGCGCTGGGATCGAACGCGTTGCTCATTGCCACGCACATTCCGGGCGTCGGCCGTGCGCACGCGACGGGATCGGGCGTTGTCTGGGTGGAAGTCTAAGTGGGTTAACAATAATCTCTGACATCCGAACCTGCGGAGCATCGGTTAGCATTTGGTTACTACGCCTATGCAAACGACGCTCCGCATTGCCCA
>JBDSIP010000502.1:0-5614 GCA_039917915.1 Thermoflexales bacterium | reverse complement strand
CGGAAACCTGGCCGGCAGTTTGCTCACCTTGCAAGCGGGTTTGGCGGAGTTGAAAGATCAGCCGGTGTGGTCCTCATGCCCGTTTCGTGGCCTGCAGGACACCTTGCAGGTCCTTGCCGAACACGTGCCCTCGAGACCAGCCCCGGACCTTTCGAAGAAGATCAAGGCTATTCAGGACAAACTTCATACACTCACATTGAACGGGGAGCCACAGACATTGGCGGCCGCCGGTCGGCTGCTGGAAGAGATTCACCGCACTGCCGGCGACCTGGTGGCCTGGCTCCCGGCGGATAGCGATATCGATGGCGAACTGTATCAGTGGGCGCAGGCATTCGCTCAGCAATCCTGCGCACTGCGAGATGACCTGAAATGGTTGGTGCCAGAG
This sequence comes from Thermoflexales bacterium, assembly GCA_039917915.1. Classification (GTDB taxonomy): domain Bacteria; phylum Chloroflexota; class Anaerolineae; order J036; family Brachytrichaceae; genus Brachythrix. The sequence continues at coordinate 5,229 of JBDSIP010000502.1, read as the reverse complement.
CCGCGGCACTTCACTAACATCCCGACACTGGCGGAACTGGCCAGAAAGCCGGTCGTGGGCACGGAAGGGTTGTCTTCAGCCGGGGTGGGCGTATCCCCGCATACGAGTGCAGTGGAGCGGATCAGAATCATCGACGATTTGGTGAATCGTTGTCGCGAATTGGCGGTGATGGACTTTGAATTTCTCTATGATACGTCCTGCGGTCTGCTGACCATCGGATACGATGTGGGGGAACGGCGCCGTGATCCGTCCTGTTACGATTTGCTGGCATCAGAAGCACGCCTGGCAAGTTTTCTGCTTATCGCCCAGGGACAAGTCCCGCAAAAGCATTGGTTCTCACTCGGTCGCCAGCTGACCAGTTATGGCGGCGCCGTGAGTTTAATTTCGTGGAGCGGCTCGATGTTCGAGTATCTCATGCCGCAACTGATCATGCCGAGTTACCAGAACACCTTGTTGGAGCAGACCTGCAAGTCCGCGGTGTCGCGCCAGATCGAATACGGTCGACAACGCGCGGTGCCCTGGGGCATATCCGAGTCCTGTTATAACGCCACCGATATGCACCATGTCTATCAATACCGGGCGTTTGGCGTCCCGGGGCTGGGCTTTAAGCGGGGGCTGGGAGACGACCTGGTCATCGCGCCTTACGCCAGCGCGTTGGCGCTCACGGTGATGCCGCGAGAAGCCTGTCGCAACTTACAGACCATGGCGACCAATGGATTCTGTGGCGTCTACGGATTCTACGAGGCGGTGGATTACACGCCCTCACGCGTGCCTCGAGGTAAGAATCACGCCATCGTGCGCACATTCATGGCGCATCATCAAGGCATGAGCCTGTTGGCTTTTGCGCATGTCTTGCTCAATCAACCGATGCAGCGCCGTTTCATGTCTGCTCCACAGATACGGGCGACGGAATTGTTGCTGCAGGAGCGTGTGCCGAAGAAGGGAGCGACGTTGCATCCGCATGCAGCTGAAGTGAGCGCCGCCGCGCGGCCTGCTGCTGCTGAAGGCGGTGCAATCATGCGCGTGTTTATCGACCCGAACACGCCGATACCTGAAGTGCATCTGTTGTCCAATGGCAGGTACCACCTCATGGCGACTCATGCCGGTGGCGGGTACAGTCGCTGGCGTGACCTGGCTGTGACCCGTTGGCGCGAGGACGTCACGTCCGATTGTTGGGGCACATTCATCTACTTGCGTGACCGCGACTCGGGACGGTACTGGTCAACGGCGCATCAACCGACTTTGCGCAAGGCCGATCACTATGAAGCAATTTTTGTGCAGGGGCGCGCCGAATATCGGCGGCGCGACCAGGGGATTGAGGCGCACGCGGAGATCAGCGTGTCACCTGAAGACGATGTTGAAATCCGACGCGTCACGCTCACCAACCTGTCGACTCGTATCCGTCATATCGAGGTGACGAGTTATGCGGAGGTCGTCTTGGCACCATTAAATGCCGACCTGGCCCATCGATCATTCAGCAACCTGTTCATGCAAACTGAAATTCTTCCGGACTGTCAGGCGATCCTCTGCCGGCGGCGTGCCCGCACACCGGGGGAGGCGATGCCGTGGATGTTTCACCTGTTGGCCGCGCCGGGGGCTGTGGCCGACGAGGCGTCTTACGAGACGGACCGCGCCAAATTCATCGGGCGGGGTCGAACGGCGGCCAACCCGGTTGTCCTGGAAAGCCGCGAAAGTCCGTCAATGTTGTCGAACACGGATGGTTCAGTGCTGGATCCCATCGTGGCCATCCGCCGTACCATCACGTTGTTACCCGACGAATCGGCGACCGTCCAGATCATCTCCGGTGTCGCAGAAACCCGCGAGGTCGCATTGGCGTTGCTTGAGAAGTATTGTGACCGGCACTTCGTTGAGCGTGCCTTTGAAATGGCCTGGTTCCAAAGTCAGGAGGTGCTGCGTCATCTCAACGCCACCGAAGCGGAGGCTCAAGTCTATGGTCGCCTGGCCACCTCCGTCATTTTCGCCAATGGCTTGCACCGTGCTGCGCCCAGCGTCATTGCCCGCAACCAGCTGGGTCAGTCAGGGCTTTGGCGCTTTGTCGTCTCGGGAGATCTGCCGATCGTTCTGCTCCGTATTGGCGACCGGAACCGCATTGACCTGGTCAAACAGGTCCTGCAAGCCCACGGGTATTGGCGGATGAAGGGCTTGATTGCGGATTTGGTGATCGTGAATGAGGATTTCTCGGGCTACCGGGCGGTGCTGCAAGACCAGATCATGGGGCTGATCCATGCGGGTCCCGAGGCGCAAATTATGGACAGACCGGGTGGGGTCTTTGTGCGACGTGCCGAAGAACTGTCCGAGGAGGATCGGGTCTTGTTCCAGACAGTCGCCCGGGTCGTGCTGACCGATAGCGCCGAAACATTACTCGAGCAGGTGGAGCGCCTCGTTTCGGTCGTGCGTGTGCCGGACCGTTTGGAATCATTGCGGCAACCGGCAGTCATACCGGCCCAACCATTGGCGGCCCGTGAACGAATTTTCTGTAACGGTCTGGGGGGGTTCACGCCCGATGGGCGCGAATATGTGGTCACCCTCGAGCCTGGTCAGCATACGCCGGCGCCCTGGGCCAATGTCATCGCCAGCCCACACATTGGCACGGTCGTCAGCGAGAGCGGGAGCGCGTATACCTGGGCGGAAAATGCTCACGAGTTCCGGCTGACCACATGGCACAATGACCCGCTGAGTGACAGTAGCGGCGAGGCGCTCTACATTCGCGATGAGGAAACGGGCGCGTTCTGGTCGCCGACGCCGTTGCCCGCTTCCGGTCGGTCCGGGTATGTGTGCCGGCATGGGTTCGGGTACAGCGTGTTCGAGCATGACGAAGCCGGCATCGCCTCTGAACTGTTCACCTATGTCGCCATGGACGCACCGGTGAAGTTCGTGGTGGTCAAGCTGCGCAACCATTCGAAGCGCTCGCGTCGATTGTCGCTGACCGGGTATTGGGAGCTGGTGCTTGGCGAGTGGCGACATGCCAATCTGATGCACATTGTGACCGAAACCGATCCGCACAGCGGGGCCCTGTTTGCCCGCAATGCGTATGGCCGCGAATGTGGCAATCGGGTCGTCTTTGCGCAAGTCAGTGAGCGAGAACGTACGGTGAGTGGAAACCGTACCGAGTTTATTGGCCGCAATGGCTCGCTGGCCAGCCCGGCGGCCATGCGCCTCAAGCGTTTATCGGGCAAGACCGGTGCAGGTCTTGACCCCTGCGCGGCGCTACAAACGCAGATCGAACTGGCCGAGGGGCAGGAGCGGGAGATCGTGTTCGTCTTTGGCGCGGCCCGCAACACCGATGAGGCGCACTATTTTATCGAACGATTCGGCGGACCGGCTGGTGCACGTTGGGCCTTGGAAACGGTGTGGGACCACTGGAACCGGACTCTGGGAGCGGTGCATGTGGAGACGCCGGATCGAGGGTTGGATGTGTTGGCCAACGGTTGGTTGGTCTACCAGACTTTGTCCTGCAGGCTCTGGGGACGAAGCGGGTATTATCAGTCCGGTGGGGCCTACGGTTTCCGTGATCAATTGCAAGACACCATGGCGCTCATTCATGCCACGCCCTGGCTCGCCCGCGAGCAGTTGGTTCGATGCGCCGAGCATCAGTTCCGCAAGGGTGACGTACAACATTGGTGGCATCCGCCCAATGGTCAAGGCGTGCGCACGCATTTCTCCGATGATTATCTGTGGCTCCCGTATGCCGCCTGCCGGTATGTCCTGGCGACCGGCGATACGGGAGTCCTCGACGAGCCGGTCCATTTCCTCGAGGGCCGCGAGTTGAATCCGGAAGAGGAGGCTTACTACGACCAGCCGCAACGTTCGGCTGAAGTGGCCAGCCTCTATGAACATTGCGTGCGGTCAATCAAACATGGATTACGTTTCGGCGAACATCAATTACCTCTCATGGGCTGTGGCGATTGGAACGATGGGATGAATCTTGTCGGTCGTGATGGCAAGGGTGAGAGTGTGTGGCTGGCGTGGTTCCTGTACGAAAACCTTCAGCTGTTTACAGGCCTGGCTCGTCGTCGAGGCGACGAGGCGTTTGCCGACGTGTGCACCGGGCAGGCTTCCCTGCTGCGCGGCAACATTGAGGCTAATGCCTGGGACGGCGAATGGTATCGGCGGGCGTATTTCGATGATGGCACCCCCTTGGGCTCGTCCGGGAATGCCGAATGCCAGATTGATTCGATCAGCCAGAGTTGGGCGGTCATTTCGGGCGGCGGCGATCCTAATCGAGCCCGTCAGGCGATGGCGGCGGTGGACACACGCCTGGTGCGACGCGAGGCTCAACTCATTCAACTACTTGCTCCGCCATTCGATACCTCAGACCTGGAGCCAGGTTATATCAAAGGCTATGTCCCCGGCGTCCGCGAAAATGGTGGCCAATACACCCATGCCGCCATTTGGACCACAACGGCGTTTGCCATGTTGGGTGACAGGGAGCGGGCGTGGGAATTGTTCAACATGCTCAATCCCATCAATCACGGGAGTCAACCGGATGATATTGAACGCTATAAGGTCGAGCCCTACGTCATGTGCGCGGATATTTACGGTGCGCCGCCACACACCAGCCGGGGGGGGTGGACGTGGTACACCGGAGCGGCAGGCTGGATGTACCGGCTAACCGTGGAAACGCTCCTGGGCGTGCACCTCGAAGTGGATCATCTGTGCATGAGACCGTGTATCCCAGGCCATTGGGAGTCGTACAAAGTTCACTATCGCTTTCGCGAGACCGTCTATCACATCACCTTTAAGCGTGTTGGTGAAAAGCCGAACCAGGTGAGCCGTTTAACGATGGACGGTGTCGAGATCGATGGAGTGGGCGTAGATGCCACAGGGCGACCGCAAGGCAGGATCCACCTGGTGGACGACCGCCGGGATCACTACGTCGAGGTGCATTTAAGCTAAAGGGAAGGTATCTCCGCCTTCTACTCTTATTGAAAGCCCTCCCGGACACAAAGGACAACAATGTCTGTTGCGCCAGGCTTGCGGGGCGGTCTATTTCGTAGCTTGGCGGCCTCTATGGATTTGCGCAAGTTTCTCAGCCTTATCGGCTGCGTCCGAATAATCATCAGCTAAATCTTTGCCATGCATCTTAGATTCAACTCGTAAGTGCAACAGTTAATGAAGTGGTGGTGTCAAAGAATACCTCATGTGGCGTGCGAGAGCCGAGCGTCTTTCTGGGTCGGTGATGAAGCCAGTCTCTCGCTTCTGGCAATT
>JBDSIP010000501.1:0-4060 GCA_039917915.1 Thermoflexales bacterium | reverse complement strand
GCGTTCTCGGCAACGATCGCATGCAGGCCTCGGTCGTGGGCGAAATACTGCCCAGCCGGGAGTTTTACGACTATGAGGCCAAGTATCTCGACAAGGGCGAGTCGGCTTCGCGCCTGCTCATTCCGGCCCCGATTCCGGATGGGCTGTCGACGCTTATTCGCGAGGTCGCCATCGATGTGGCGGAGGCCGTCGACGCGCGCGGATTGGCCCGAATCGATTTTCTGTTGGATGGTTCGGCGCGAGGCGAATCGCCGACGGCCGGCGAGGTCTACGTGGGCGAGATCAACACGATGCCCGGCTTCACCGAGATCAGCATGTATCCGAAGCTGTGGGCCGCATCCGGGCTGGCCTATGCCGACTTGCTGTCCCGTATGATTGAGCTTGCGCTGGAGGATGCGCGCGAGGCATGACATACAAGTCGACCGGGCGCCGGGCGAGGCGGTTTGATCCGTCTGCGTCGGCGGATGAACGTCTGGGTTTGGCCCAGCGCAAACGTGCTGTGCGCGCCGTCGCCGCATTGGCGTTGGCGATCATGGTCGTCGTCGGGGGTGGCGCATTCCTGACAAGTGACGTTTTTAAGGTTCGCGAGGGCCGGGTTGACGGCAACGAGGGCCTGCCTGCCCAGGGAATTTTGGCCGCCAGCGGCGTGATGGGGCAGCATTGGTTTCTGCTCAATCTGGATCAGTCGGCTCGGAGCGTGAAGGACCTCCCCGGCATTGACGCGGCCAATATCCGTTGCGAGTGGCAGAAGGAATGCGTCGTGCTGGTCAAGGTGACCCAGGCGCTGGCGCGCCTGGACGCGCCTGGCGCGACGATGTGGGTGGATCAATCAGGTCGGGCCCAAAAGACGTGGGACAACGCCCGGGCTAGAGTCGTGGTGAAGCTGGATGACAAGGCGCTTTTGCCGGCCGATGGAATGGAGTTCGATCCGGGCGTCCTGTCCAACCTGCGCGAGCTGCTGGAGGCTCAGCCCGACGTTACGCAGTACGTCTTCACAAAGGCTGACGGATTCTGGTTTATCAACGATCGCAACTGGAAAGTCCAAGTCGGGACTTCCGGTCGCGCCGGCGCGATGATCGAGAGGTCACGCATGGCGCAAACACTCCGCGACCAGCTTGTGTCGCGCAACATTCAGCCCAAGTTGATCGATGTACGGGTGATCGAAGCCCCCTACTACATTAAGTAACGAGGCGCGCAGCATGGCAGAAACGGGAAAGATCGTCACCGCAATTGATATTGGAAGCTCAAAAATAGTCACCCTCGTGGGCGAGGCAGGTGTGACCGAGGGAGATTTTGCGGTTGTAGGCGTTGGGATCGTCCCTTCGCGCGGCATGAAGCGCGGGCAGATCGTGAATGTCAACGAGGTGACCCAGGCCATCCGGGAGTCAGTGGATGGCGCGGAGCGCTCCTCGGCCACAAAGATTTCGGCGGCGCTCGTCAGCATGGCTGGCAATCACATTCAGTCGCAGAACAGCCATGGCGCTGTCGCTATTGGCCGGGGGGAGCAGGGGGTCACCCAGGAGGACGTCAATCGCGTGCTCGAGGCCGCCCAGGCGGTAACGGTCCCGAACAATCGCGAAGTCATCCATGTGATCCCGCGTCACTTCAAGATCGATGAGCAGGACGGGGTGCGGCATCCCATGGGGATGTTGGGATATCGCCTTGAAGCCCAGACGAATATTGTCACCGCATCGAGCACAGCGATTCAGAACCTTTACAAGTGCCTGCATCTGGCCCAGATAGAACAAGCCGAAGTGGTCCTGGCGCCGCTGGCATCGGCCGAGGCAACCTTGACGCCCACGGAGCGCGAGATGGGCGTGGTGATAGCCGATATCGGCCATGGCACGACCGACATCGCCGTCTATATCGACGGGGCGGTTTGGCACGTGTCGGTGCTGGAGGTCGGGGGCTGGCATTTCACGAGCGACCTGGCCAAGGTGCTGCGCCTGCCGCTCGAGACCGCCGAGCAGATCAAAATCTCGCACGGTCACGCCAGCCTGCGCGATCTGCCGACCGACGCGCCATTTGTGGCCGCCGGATTTGGGGACGAAGGGAATATCAGCATTCAGCGGCGCGATATGGCCGAGATCTTGCATGAGCGAGGGCGCGAGCTTTTTGACTTAATCATGCAGGAAGTGAAGCGCAGCGGCTACGACGGCCTGCTCCCGGCTGGTTTGGTTCTGACCGGGGGCGGTTCGTCGTTGCCGGGGATGCGCGAAGTCGGGCGCGATGTCGCCCGGCTGCCGGTTCGGATCGCGATGCCAACCAACCTGCACGGATTGGTAGACTCAATTCGGACCCCGGCGTATTCCACGTCGGTGGGCCTGGTGAAATGGGGGATGCTCAACATGGTCGCCAAGCCTGCTCGGCGCCGGCGCGGGTTGCCGTCGATCAACTTGAACATGAAGGGTTGGCTGAGCAACTTGTTTCCGCGAGCCTGACGACCACCCACCGCTGTCCTTAAATCGGCGAAGCTGTGGATAAATCCACTTGACAATGTGGATAACTCTACTAGAATGGCCTGACTTTCCCGGTTTCGCCGGGTTTCCTGGATACATCGATCGCCGTCACGTTCGGACGGAGTGAGGGACGCATGAACACTTACATGGACGCATCGGGCCAAGCGTACGCCACAAGCGGCGCACCTACAGGGCCGTCATATACCGGGCATCCGGAGTCGCCGGCCCAGATCAAAGTGATTGGGGTGGGCGGCGGCGGCCAGAATGCGGTGAACCGCATGATTGCCGAGGCCATGCAGGGCATTGAGTTCATTGCGGTCAACACTGACCAGCAGGCGCTGATGTTGAGCCAGGCGCCGGTGCGCATTCGGCTGGGTGACAAGGTCACCCGGGGCTTGGGCGCGGGCGGCAATCCGAATCAGGGCGAGAAGGCGGCCGAAGAATCGTCCGATGAGATCTATAGCGTCATCAAGGGCGCTGACATGGTATTCATCACCGCCGGGATGGGCGGCGGAACTGGGACCGGCGCGGCGCCGGTCATCGCTCGCATTGCGAAGGAGCAGGGCGCTCTGACCATCGGCGTCGTGACCCGCCCGTTTTCCTTCGAGGGCACGCCCCGCCAACGCGCGGCCGAAGCCGGCATCGAGCGGCTGAAGGAACACGTTGACACTTTGATCGTGATTCCAAATGACCGGCTTCTGGACATTGTCGACAAGCGAGCGAGCCTGTCGCAGTCGTTCCGGGTGGCCGACGATGTTTTGCGCCAGGGCATTCAGGGGATCAGCGAAGTGATTACAACGCCGGGGTTGATCAACCTGGACTTCGCGGATGTTCGAGCGATTATGAACGAGGGTGGGGCTGCACTGATGGCCGTCGGCACGGCGAGTGGGGAGGGCCGGGCTCGGGCGGCAGCTGAACAGGCCATCACCTCGAATCTCCTCGACGTCACCATTGATGGCGCGCACGGCATTCTGTTCAACGTCACGGGCGGGCCGGATATGGCCCTGCATGAGGTGAATGAGGCCGCCATGCTCATTCGATCGGCGGCCCATCCGGACTGCAATGTGATCTTTGGCGCCGTCATCGACGAGAACATGAAGGATACGGTCCGAATCACCGTGATCGCGACTGGATTTGAGCACACGGGCGGCTCGACTCGACGGGTGAATCGTCCATCGCAGTTGCGCGATCGGGAGGGTGTGTCACGCACGGCCACACCGCCGCGCTATACGCCCGCGACAACGATGCTGGAGCCCCGCGAGGAAGATGCCGCGGCGAGCGCCAGCACGGGCTACGATCCCGACGATCTCGAGCTCCCAACCTTCCTGCGCCGCCAGCGCTAGCGCGGGGCGATTCGACCCTCCAGTCACAGGGCCGGCTTTGGCCGTTATGCAAACGCCGGCCCGTGATGTGAATCGAAGCAGAATTTAAGGTCGCGCGGGGGTTCGTTTCAATTGACATTTGCTTTGGCCCTTCATATACTCCATTTCCCATCCGTCCCATATGTTCTAGCGAACATGTGTTCTGCACAAGATATGGCGTGCTCAGTGCAGTTATGTATGGAACCTAGGTGACTTTCGCACATGAAACAGTGACAAAAC
>JBDSIP010000500.1:0-15583 GCA_039917915.1 Thermoflexales bacterium | reverse complement strand
ACGTCGCGCACTGGCAGGGCAGCCTGATCGCTCCTCGATCGGGCGTATTCGAGATCAGCCTCTTGTCTGAAGGAGCCGCCACGCTCATGATTGGCGATCGCGTAGTCCTCGACGTGCCGGCAAACGGTGAAGCTCGCTCGGTTTCGGTTGCGTTGTCGGCTGGCGCGCAATCCATCGACCTGGTCTATCGCTCACCGCAAGGCGGGGGAACGCTGGAACTCGGCTGGACGCCGCCTCAGGGAGAACGCTCCATCATTCCGCCTTCCGCGTTGCGGCCGCCGCCCGGGGTTGGGGTCGATGCGCCGGTGAAACCCGAGCAGTTGGGCGCGCAGCCAGTTGACGCGCCCATCGACATGGCGCCGTAGCGGATTGCGATCAAGCCAACGCTCAAACCTGGAACATGAAGGCCACGCGTCAGCGCATTGGATCTCGGATGGATCGGCGATGAATCATCTAAGCCGAAACCTCGCAATCTGTGGCTTGCTGCTCGCGCTGGCCGGCGGATATCTTGCGCTTCAAACGCCTTTCTCACTGCTTCCGGTCGCGCTGTGGATCGCCGGCATGCTGTTCGTCATCGCAGCCGCCTGGCGCCAGGATGCGCTCATCGATACAGTCCCGCTTTCCCGGGTGTTGAGCCGGCCCGCTGTTCGCATCGAATTGCTCGGTGTCATCCTGGTCTGGTTGGCGGCCTTCGCTGTGCGCGCCTGGGACCTTGAGCGCTTTCCCCCATTCATGCACGGCGACGAAGCGGAATCCGCCTGGCGCGGGTTGCGGATCTTGATCGGCCCGGACCCGCTGCCGCCCTTCATCACGTCCTACGATTGGTACGATCTGCCGACGCTCTATCACTATGTCGAAGCCGCTTCCATGGCGGTATTCGGACTGACCGCGGGTGGTGTGCGCATGGTGTCGGCGATCTCCGGCGCCATGGCGGCGCCATTGGTCTATGTGATCGCAAGGCTGAGCCTGGGGCGCATCGCGGGTGCGCTGTCCATGCTGTTCATCGCGTTTGGCCACACGCACTTGCACTTCAGCCGATTCGGCGGCGGCTACGTCGAGGCGTCGCTGATGATGGTGCTGATGATGCTGATGTTTGTGATTGCCGCCCGCGGCCGGCGCAGCATGCTGCTTTTCGCAGGGATTGGACTTGTGATTGGACTGGCGCAATACATGTACGCGTCGGCCCGTCTGCTGCCGATCGCCGGAGCTATTCTGCTCGCCGCGCTGTTGTGGCGCCGCAAAATCGGATTGACCCACATCGGCCTCGTCGCGCTCGCGGCGTTTGTGGCCGTCGCGCCGCTCGGCGCCTGGTATCTCCAGAATCCGGGAACCATCAGCGGCCGGATGAGCGATGTCTTCATCCTCAACGCCAGTGCCCTGACCCACACGCTTGGAGCCGACTATGCCATGCCGCGCGACCTCGGCCGGCTCGCGATCCTCCAGATTTCACGCATCGGCGGATATCTGATGAATGCCGGTGACATAAGCACCAAATACGCCCGCGAGTTCCCTGGCTTCGACATGATCACGGTTGGTCTGTTCTGGCTTGGGCTGGCCCAAGCGCTGCTTCGTGCGCGGCGGTTCGGCGAGTTTGCGCTGCTCACCTGGTTCCTGGCCGGCTTCACCACGGCCGGCCTCCTCACGATCGATGCGCCAAGCGCTAATCGCCTGCTGGTGGCAATCCCATCCGTGTATCTTCTCGCGGGGTACGGCGCTCAGCGTCTGGCTGCAATGACCGCCGGCGTCGTTGGCCGCATACGCTCGGGCGCGCGCCCCGCGGCGTTTGGAATCGCCGCGGCCGCCATCTTCATCGTCGTCCTTGGGGTCTCGGTCCCTTCCAACCTCAACATTGCCTTTGTGGCCTACCCGCTGGTCTCGGGCCCAATGGCGCCGATCATGACCGGACGCGAGCTGGCATCCCTCGATGGCGGCGAGTGGCGCGCCTATGTCATGGGCCTGCCCACCCTGTATGCCGACTATGCGCCCGTGCGCTTTCTCGCCTACAGGATCAAGCCCGACGACCTGTTGCGGGCTGACGACCTGCCGCCGGCCCTGGACGGGCGCAAGACCATCGTCGTGGCCTTGCCCGCCAACTATGGCGAATACGAGCGGGTCAAACAACGCTTCCCGGGTGGCGAGGAGCATGAGGGCTTTGACCTCCGCGGAAACTCCGTCTTCAGGTCGTATCGTTTTCAATAGCGGTGATGCAGCCGCCTGCGCAGTCATTACAATACCGGTTCGATGTCGTCCTCAGCCGTCCTTTCCCCTCGCGGGCAACCTCCCCCCTCGCATCTGCTGACCGCCCTGCCTACCCCCGAGCAGTCCCGCGCCCAGTCCCTGGCCCTCACCGCCATCGTCCCGGTCTACAACGAGCGGCACCTGGTCGCCTCCAGCGTGGGGCGTCTGCTTGGGTTGACGAGCGAATTGATCTCCCGCCTCGAAGTCATCATCGTCGACGACTGCAGCACCGACGGCAGTCGCGAGGTGCTGGAGCGCCTCGCCGCCCAGGATGCGCGCATCTTGCTTATCCGCCATGAGCGCAATCAGGGCAAGGGCGCGGCGATCCGGACCGCGCGCGAGCATGCCACCGGCGACGTGTGCGTCATCCATGACGCCGACATGGAGTACAACCCCGAGGATCTGGCCCGCCTGATGGTGCCTTTCATCCGCGAGGGCGCAGACGCTGTTTTTGGCTCGCGCTATATTTCGGCCGAATACCGCCGGGCGCTGATGTATCGCCACACCCAGATCAACAACACCCTCACCGCGTTTTCGAACTGGTTGACCGACCTGGACCTGACCGACGTCGAGACTTGCTACAAGGCGGTCAAGACCTCGCTTTTCAAGTCCATCCCCTTGCGCTCGAACGATTTCCGCTTCGAGGTGGAGCTGGCGATGAAGCTTGCCAAGCGCCGCGCCCGGATCTACGAAGTGCCGATCCGCTATTCACCGCGCAGCTATGAAGAGGGCAAGAAGATTCGGGCCCGGGATGGCGTGCTGGCGATCCTGGCCATGCTCAAATACGCCATCGTCGACGATATCTACCGCGAGGACGCATACGGCTCGAACATCCTGAACGATCTGCAATCGGCGCGCCGCTTCAACCAGTGGATGGGCGATACACTTCGGCCCTTTCTCGGTGACCGCATCCTCGAGATCGGGGCCGGCATCGGGAATCTGACCAATCAATTCATCCCGCGCGAGCTGTATGTGGCCAGCGACATCAACCCGCATTACCTGGAGTACATGCGCTCGTACGCCATCGGCAAACCTTACTTGCGGGTGATGCGCGTCGATGCGGGCGTGGCCGACGATTTTGCCGGCATTCAGGGCGCCTTCGATACCGCCATCATGATCAACGTGCTCGAGCACGTCCCGGATGAACAGCTCTCCCTGCGGAACCTGCGTTCAGCGCTGGCGCCGGGCGGCCGGGTGGTCATCCTGGTCCCGCAGCATCCCGGGCTGTATGGCTCGCTCGACGAAGTGCTGGAGCACCGCGAGCGTTATACATCGGCCGGTCTGCGCCGCTCGCTCGAGACGGCCGGCTTCGAGGTTGAGCGCGTCTTCGACTTCAATCGGATCTCCGTGCCGGCCTGGTTCTGGAATGCCCGGATATTGCGCCGCCGGAATTTTGCGCGGCTGCAGCTAAAGGCCCTCGAACTGATCATGCCGCTTGTGCGCGCGCTGGACCGCGTCCTGCCCTGGCCCGGGATCAGCGCCATCGGCATCGCGCGGAAGCGTTAGCCTCGCCACTCAATAAAATCTCTGAAACGATATTCCCCGCCGGAGCCGGGGAATATCGTTTCAGGAATATGTGTTGCCGCTGGGGACAAGGCGGCGGGACGCTAGAATTGACCGACATGTCACCCGCCGCCGATACCGCCGCCGCCGACCGCCCGCGCCCGTCCGCGCTGCTCGCTGCGCTGCCCACCTCCGAAGAGCGCCGCCCGCATGCCCTGGCGCTGAGCGTCTTGATCCCGGTCTACAACGAGCGCCATCTGGTGACGGCCAGCGTCAACCGGGTCCTGGCCCTCAAGAGCGACAGGATCTCGCGCCTCGAGGTCGTCATCGTCGATGACCGCAGCAAGGATGGAAGTTGGGAGGTGCTGCAGCGCCTGGCCGCGTCTGATGATCGAATCAAGCTCGTTCGCCACGAGAAGAACCAGGGCAAGGGCGCCGCGCTGAGGACCGCCCTCGAACAGGCGACCGGGGATGTGTGCATCGTCCATGATGCCGACATGGAATACAACCCGGCCGACATTCCGGCCATCCTCGAGCCCTTCATCGAGGAAGGCGCCGATGCGGTCTTTGGTTCGCGCTACATCTCCGCGCAATACCGCCGCGCGCTGATGTTCCGCCATACGCTCATCAATCGGACTATCACCGGGTTGACCAACTGGCTGACCGACCTCGACCTGACCGATGTCGAGACTTGCTACAAGGCCATCAACACCCGCCTGCTCAAGTCGCTGCCCCTGCGCTCAAACGACTTTCGCTTCGAGATCGAAATCACCCTCAAGCTGGCCAAGCGCCGCGCGCGCATCTTCGAGGTGCCCATCCGTTATCTGCCGCGCAGCTACGAAGAGGGCAAGAAGATCCGCTCCAAGGACGGCATCCTCGCCTTGCGGGCGATGGTCACATACTCCATCCTGGACGATCTGTATCGCGAGGATGAGGTCGGCGCGGGGATGGTCCGCAACCTTCAGAATGCCCGGCGTTTCAATCAGTGGCTGGGCAGCACGCTTCGTCCGCTTCTGGGCGATCGGGTGCTCGAGATCGGCGCGGGCGCAGGCAGCCTGACCAGCCAGTTCATCCCGCGCGATTTGTATGTCGCGACCGAGACCAACCCGACCCAGCTCGACTATCTGGCCGGGTATTCGCTGGGCAAGCCCTATCTGCGGGTGGTCAAGGTGGATCCGCTCGTTGCGGCGGACTTCGACGCGCTGGCCGGGCAGTTCGATACGGTCGTATTAGTAAGTGCCCTCGAGCGCTCGCCCGACCCGGTGGCGGTGTTGCGGAACGCCAGCCGGGCGCTCATGCCGGGCGGCAAGATCGTCATCCTCACCGTGCAGCAACCCGCTCTTAGCGGCACCATTGACACGGCTCTGGGCTACCTGCGGCGCTATACCCGGGCCGAGCTGCAGGCCACGCTCGAGGCGGCCGGCCTGCGGGCCGAGACGATGTTTGACTTCAACCGCGCCTCTGCGCCCGGATGGTTGCTCAACAGCCGGGTCTTCAAACAGCGCGCCTACACGCCATCGCAACTCAAACTGCTCGAGATCATCATGCCGACCATCCGGCGAGTCGACCGCTTCCTGCCCTGGGCGGGGTTGAATCTTGGGGCGGTGGCGGTGGACGCTGCCTGACGGCAATAGAAGGGTCAATTCTGGAAACGACAGCCCCCGGCGCTGCCTGGGCTAACGTTTCCAGAACTCATGTGCCCAATCAATCAGAGCGTTTAGGCGGAATATCGCTGCGATCATCCATCAGCCTGACGATCGAATCGCCCGGCCTCACGATCCGCAGCACGAACACCCGCCCGAGGTGGGCCAGGCTGCGCGCGATCTCCGAGAAGCCCATTTTCGAGTGCCCGGCCGTGCGGGCTGGCAGCGAAATCGGGATCTCCTTGATCCGCGCGCCACTGCGGTGCAGGATATACAGGCTCTGGAAGAAGAAGGAATAGCCATCGGCGTTGGCCCGCTCGAACACGCGCTGTGAGATCCGGTCCAGCCGGTAGAGCCGGAACGCGCCCGTGGCGTCATACGGCATACCCAGCAGAAACTCGGTGGCAATGTGCCCGAGCCCGGTCAGAATCCGCCGCCAGACCGTCCAACCTGGCAGGCTGTTGTCACGCAGGTAGCGCGAGCCGACCACGACGTCAACATCATCGGCCTCGGCCAGAAACTCCAGAATCTTGTCTGGCGCATGGGTGAAATCGCTGTCCATCGTGACCAAACGGGTATAGCCATGCGCGCGTGCCCAGGCGATCCCGTCGATGTGCGCGCTCCCGATCCCGAGTTTTCCCGGGCGGTGGATGACCGACAGGTTGCTGTGCTCGCGGGCGAGCGCGTCCAGCGCGTCACCGGTCCCATCAGGCGAGTTGTCATCCAGAAACAGGATGTCCCTGGCGACCGGCAACGCCTGCAGATCGGCGCACAATCGGCCGACATTCTCCCGTTCGTTGTAGGTCGGGATGAAGATAAGCGGGTTCAGCATCATTGCGCGCCGGTCTGGGAGTTCACCTTGTAGATGAGCGTGCCCTGCTGGTTGTAGACCGGTGTCAGCGCGCCTTGGGCGGCCAGCTCCGCGAACTTCGCCTCGCCGGCCGGGTAATGGAACTTCTCGAGATTGCCGTAATAGATGAAATCGACGCCGTATTGCTGGAGCAGGCGCAGCGTCTCCGCCCCGTTGGCGTTAACGAAGATCTTTAACACATCACCGGTGCGCTGCTCGATCAGGGGCGAGCCATTGCGCTGCTGGCGCTGATGGTTGTCCCAGCCAATGATCGTCGGCAGGCCGGTGTAGATCGCCACCCGGTTTCCCCACGCATACAGGCGCGGATGGGGGTCGGCGGCCGAGGTCGCCTCGAGCACGACCGGCGAGCCCACGATGTTGTCGCGCAGCCAGCGAATCGCGGCCAGATCGTCTGAGAGTCTGATTTCGCCCTGAACACGCCGCCCGTCGCGGACCGTCTCGACCGGCAGCCGGGCGTTCTCCATGTACTTCATCCCGTCCAGGGTCGGGGCGATCTTTGTGTCGAAGCGATCGATCAGCCGCCCTGGCAGGGCGAAGAACGGATAGACCGCGGCCATGATCCCGAGCAGGGCCAGGGCGGCTGTCCAGACAATGCCCACGACGCCGGGCCGGACCCGCTCCTCGCGTTCGGGCGCGACGGCCTCGGCGGCCTCGGCCGGGGCCGGGCGGGTTTGGGCCAGGGAGCCCCCAGCGACGATGCCGAGGCGCCAGGAGCGAGTGAACTCCACGCGAATTCGCGGGCTGCCCAGTCGCGGGCCGCCAAACAGCCCGCTGAAAATCGTCGCCAGCCCGACCCCGGCCGCCAGGGAGAACAAGGTCCAGACGTTGAGGTAATACTTGAAGACTGTATTCATCCGGCCCACGTCGCCCTTGAGCACCCACACCTCCACGGCCGCGCACAGCACCAGGCCCAACCCCGCGCACAACAGGGTGAAGCCCTGCGCGCTTGGACGGCGGGTCATGGCCATGGCGATCATGAGGATGGCGCACAACGTTGAGAATACAGCTACTTGCCCCCAGCCGAGCGCGAGCAGCAGAAGCGCCAGCGCGCACGTCATCAGCCCGAGCGCCACAATCCGGTTGAAGGGCAAGCCGGCTTCCGTCAGCGCGGCGCTCAGCGCCGCCGAGGCCGAGGTCTTGCGCCCGGCCGCGCTGCCGCGCATGCGGGCCGAGACATTTGCCCCGAACCAGCGGCGGACCTCGACCAGCAGCCAGCTCAGGATCGCGAACAGGAAAAAGCCCTGGACCAGGAGGAAAAGGTTAAAGGGCGTGCGCTCGGGTTGCGGATCAAAGCCCAGATCTGAGCGCTGCATTGCATTGAAGAATGGCAGATACGCGGCGTAGCTCATGGCCGTGATGACCCCGCCCATGACGAGCGCCCGGCCAAGGCCCGGCAGCGTCGATGCCCCCCGCCCGGCCGCGCGCGCCTCGAGCGGTTTTTCGGCGTTCCACCAGCCATACAGCGCCGCGCCCAGGGTCACCAGGACGTAGGTCGGGTAGTCCCACGAGTTGGTCGGCCCGATCGCGCCCAGCACCAGCGCGGCCAGGAGCACCGTCGCCGCCGGGCGCAGCCATGGCCAGATTCGCCCGAGCAGCCGGCCGCGGTTGGCGACGGACGGCGTTGGCCGGCCCAGGGCCAGGGCCAGCCCAAAGCCCAACGCCACGATGGCAATCGGCATGGCGATCATGTGGGCGTGCAGATCGGCAAACAGGAAGGTGAAGAACGGGAACTCCTGGATTGAGGCCGAGGGCGGATACACCCGGGTCGGAGCCCAGAACCAGTCGGTTGGGAGCTGCATCACCTTTTGGCCGGCCTCAATGCCCTTCAACAGTCCGGCAAACAGTCGCGGGATGTCATTCAGGCTGGTGAGCAGCACGCCCTGGGGCGCATCCTGGCCACCGCCCAGCACGATGAAGCGGCGGAACAGGATCAGCCCGCCATCGAGATTGCCAAAGGCTGCCATGAACAGCATCGACAAGGTGGCGCCAAATGCCGGAGAGGGCAGCCGCCCGCGCGCGTCGCCGCGAATCGCCGCGATCACGTTGTAGGCCAACCCCCACATCCCGGCCGCCGTCATCGCGAACAGCATCGGCACGACCAGGTTGTAGGCCATCTCGGGCAGGATTCCGCTCAGCTTGATCAGCACCGCCAGCATGAATTGGCCGTAGTAGTAGTAGTTGATGTAGCCGCCGGCAAACCAGGGGTCATATGGCGGCAGGGTGCTGGTCTTGATCGCCGCGAGGAGATAGGCGAAGTCCATGGGCTTCTCGCCGCCGCGGGCGGGATGCCACAGATCGGGGTTGGACGCCCGCACAAACACGAACACGGCGAAGACGACCCAGAAGATAAGCTCCTCGGTCAGCAGCACCCGCCACTTCGCGCGGATGAACGCCATCAGTTCGGCGGCCCGCCAGCGCCAGACAACCGCGCCCAGCGCCACGATGGCGACAAAGGCGCCAAACGCGGCCAGGCGGGTGCTCTCGAACAATTTCAGGCTGACCGGGAACCACACCAGCCACGACAGGAAAACCATGCCCAGGGCCCGGCTGAAGGCATAGCCGCGATCGGCCAGACGCCGAAAGACCAGGGCCGTGATTGGGAACATGGCCAGGCCAAGGGTCAGCATCAGCACGAACCAGACCAGCAACGGGGCCTGGTTTGGCAGCGCGTTCGGATTAAACAGATCGCTGAACGTGCCGCCGCTCTCGTTCTCGCCCTTCTCCGCGTCGGTTAGCAGCGATTGCGCCCGCCCGGCCTGGGCCGCCTGGGGCGACTGCGCCAGCGGGCGCAGCGCCGCGGCGACCGCCTCGGCGGTGATGGGCCGGGTCTTTTTGAAGACCATCGTGAGGGGATGGTCGTAGGCCGAGAAGCTCTCGTCGGCAACACCCAAATTCAGGGTGAGCGGGGCCGGGCGATAGTCGGCCAGCGCGCCCGGGCGGGGCAGCCCGGGCCGGCCGAAGGTGTCCTCGTACAGCGCGACCGGGCCGAGCTGGATCGGCGCGTCGGCGTAGTAGGCCAGCTCATAGCCCAGTTCGCCGCTGAACAGCAGCCGGTAGTACTCGCGGCTGAGCGGATAGCGTTGCGCAAGCCGGCCGACCGTGCCATACAGGCGGTTGGAGAAGAAAACGATGTAGTCGCTCTGGGCCAGGGCCCGCCCAAGGATATCGGCTTTTTGCGTGTTGTCGACCTCGTACATCGGCAGCTCCGGCACGGCCGGCGGCTGGCGATAGGTCTGGTTGAGACCAGCGATGCCCTCCTCCCAGTGCTCGCGGGTGATCCCCGAGCCGGCCGGCACATTGGCGTTGATCCACTTGGCGGCCTGGTTGGCGGTATGCGGCTCGGTGTAGATGTTGGCAAAAGCCAGGGCGTACCAGGCCGTCAACCCGACGAGCAGGGCGGGAAAGCCGAATGTTATTGCGGCCGTCGCGGCGCCGCCGGGCGGCAGGGCGAGCCGCTTCGCGAAGGCGCCGAGCCAGCCGCGGATGTGATCGGACAGAACCGCTGCCGCGATTGCCAGGAACGGCAGCAGCGGCAGCATGTAGCGCAGGAACTTGGCTTGGAAGCGACCGGTGATGGCGAAATAGGGGATGAGCCAGGCCAGGAGCAGGATCGCGCCGACCGAGCGCTTGCGAAAGGCCAGATAGATCAGAAACGCCCAGCCCGCCAGCGCGACAACGCCATAGGGCCCACCCATCCCCCACACCACGAGTTGCTGGAGGAAGTAGACGTACGGGGCGGTGCCCAGATATTGCCGGGTGTATGGCAGGTCAGCTTCGCCGGTGACGATGATGTTGTTCTGCTCTTCGATGCCGCGGAAGAGCGACGCGGCGTCGAGGATGGCGTAGGGCTGGGAGATGAAGGTGACAGCCAGAAACGCGACGACCGCGGCGGCCCCGACCCCGAGGATGCGATCGCCCTCGACGCGCGTCGAGGGCGGGTCGTCTTCGCGCAGGCGCACGCCGCGCCAGCGCAGAAAGAGGGCGACCGGGATGAGCAGGAGCAGCGGGACGGCCGAGATCTTGCAGGCGATCGCGATCGCGGCCGCCGCGCCGGTCAGCGCGCCACTTCGGATATCGCCCCGCCGCACGATGTCGGTTGCGGCGTAGGCGGTCAGCAGGATGAAGAAGTTCAGCGTGATGTCGCTGGTGTAGAAGTGCGCATGCTGAATGCTCAGCACGGTCAGGGCGTATAGAAACGCCCCGATCAGCGCCACCCGGCGATTGAACAGCCGGCGGGCGAGCAGAAAGACAAAGAGGATCGCCCCGGTGTCAAAGAGCGCCGAGAGCGCCCGCCCGACCAGGGCGGTCCGGTCATAGTCCAGCCACTTCTTCTCGAACGCGCTCATGATCTGCTGCACGGTTTTGGTCGCGTACAACGGGAAAGAACCGTATGCGAAATTGCGCGGCTGCTTGCGGTCGTCGTTGTAGGGGTTGAAGTTGGACTGGCGCGGGTCGATGAACTGTTTGAGCGTCTCGGGGAATTTGAGGGCGGTGGTGACGCCGGTGATGAAGCGCTCGTCCGGGTGATAGCCCTTGCCGTCGTCCCAGTTCAGGTCGGTCAGGCGCAGCGCGCCGCCGATGACGATGGCAAGGATCAGCAGCAGCGAGGCCAGGCGGTCCTTGCTCAGCCAGCGCGCCGGCGGGCTGGCGCGCGAGCCGCCATTCGTATCCGAGGCCGGCTCCGGCGGGACTTCTCTCGGCGCGGCCGGCCGGGTGCGCCAGCTGATGCGCGGGCGGGACCGCACGATGGGAGGCGCCGCGCCTTCGGCCGCAACAGGCGCAGCATCTGGCAAAGCGATCACAGGCGCGACGACCTCGAGGGCGATCGGCTCAGCCTCAGGCCCGGCAGGCAGTTCGATCACGGGCGCGACGGCCTCTAGGGCGATCGGCTCAGCCTCAGGCCCGGCAGGCAGTTCGATCACGGGCGCGACGACTTCTGGGGCGATCGGCTCGGCCTCAGGCGCGGCAGGCAGTTCGATCACGGGCGCGACGGCCTCGAGGGCTGGCGCTTCAGCCTCGGGCGCGACGACTTCTGGGGCGATCGGCTCGGCCTCAGGCGCGGCAGGCAGTCTGATCACGGGCGCGACGGCCTCGAGGGCTGGCGCCTCAGCCTCGGGCGCGACGATTGACGGTTCGTGGTCCTGCGTGGGGGCCGCAACGGCCGGGCGCGACGCCTCCAGGGCTTGCAGGACGGTCTTCTCGGGCGGGAGATCGGCCTGCAATGCGGGGGTCTCGATGCGCGGCGCATCCGGTGCCGGTTTGGGCGTGTCACGCCCCGGCTCCGAGGCGTCCGGCGGAGGCGTTGCGCGCTTTACGCGAATCGAAATGCCAAACAGTGAGCGCTTGGGCGCCGGGTCCGGCGGGGTGTTCTTCTCATCCATAGAGTTGCGCGAAAAGACCTGAAATGACTGAATGGCGATGTTATCACGCGGAGAAATGGGGAGGGTTTTCGGAAACGCAATCCCCGGTTGAGCCGGGGATTGCGTTTCCGAATTGAATTCGGTTCACGTACCTCGAGTACAATCGCTTTACCAATTCTGTTCGATAAGGAAGTGTAAAGCATGCAGGCCACCACGATCTCGTCCAAATATCAGGTCGTTATCCCGCGCGAGATCCGCGAGCGCTTCAAGTTGAAGGCGGGCCAAAAGATCATGTTCATTCCGTATCACCTCACGTTGCGGGTCGTCATCGTGCCGCCCATTGAGAAGGCGCGCGGTCTTCTCAAGGGCCTGGATACTGAGGTCGGGCGCGAGGAGGCAGACGAGAGTCGATGAAAAACGTGGTCGATTCGTCAGGCTGGCTGGAGTACTTCGCCGGAGGCGCCAACGCCAGTTTCTTTGCGCCGCCGATACACGCGGCTGATCGCCTCATCGTCCCGGCGATTTGCATCTACGAAGTCTTCAAACGCGTGCTGATCCAGGCTGGCGAGGAAGAAGCGCTGCGTATCGCCGGAATCATGTCGATGGCGACGGTTGCGCCGCTCGATCGAGACGTCGCGCTGGAAGCGGCGCGGGTAGCGCTCGAGCACAAGCTCGCCTTGGCGGATAGCGTTATTCTGGCGACCACACAGCTTCATGACGCAACCTTGTGGACTCAGGATGAGCACTTCAACGGCATCGCGGGCGTGAAGTTCATCCACAAGGCGCCGGGAGCGTTAAGATAACGACCGGAATCGATATCCCTGCGAAGCCGGGGGATCGATTCCAAAAACCCTTTTGATGAAATGAGCCGTCACCGTTTTCTCCCTCTGATCGTGGTCGCGACGATCGCGTTGCTGGCCCTGCCCGGCTGCGCCGCCCCAGCCGGGCCATCGCTTGAGGGCAGCCAGTGGCGGCTGAGCGACTGGACGATTAGTTCATTGGCCGCCAGCGAATTCAACATCACCGCGACCTTTGCCAATGGCCAGATCTCGGGCCGCAGCGGGGTTAACACTTACAGCGGGCCGGTGACCGTCGGCGCGGATGGGGCATTCGCCATCGGCCGGCTGCGCTCAACCCTGATGGCTGGGACCGAGCCGGCCATGCGGGCCGAATCGGCCTACCTCACCCTGCTTGGCCAGGCCGGGACCTGGAAGATTGCCAACGAAAAACTCACGTTGTACGACCCTGGTGGCAATGAATCGTTGATCTTCGGGCGCGCAGGGCCGTAGACCCCGCGGGCGCGCCGACGACTGCCGGCGACCGGAATAGCGCGGTCAGCCGTCTGCGGCCGGCCGTCGGCGGCAATCCGCCTAGAATAGCCCGACATGAACGACGCCCGTGATCTCTACGACATCGTCCAAACCGCCGCCGCCTATGTGCGCAGCCGGGATCCGCGCCCATGGCGGGTGCTGCTCATTCTGGGCAGCGGGTTGGGCGGCTTGGCCGATGAGGTGCAGAGCCCAACCCGAATCTCATATGCCGACATCCCGGGCTTCGCCCGTTCGACGGTGGCCGGGCACAGCGGCCAGTTCGTCATTGGCGACCTATTCGGCGTGCCGGTGGCCGTGATGCAGGGCCGGGTGCACTTTTACGAAGGACATCCGTTGTGGCAGGTCGGTCTGCCCGTGCGAGTGGCCAAGGCGATGGGCGTTGAGACGATGATCGTCACGAATGCCGCGGGCGGCATCCATCGCGACTTCCAGGTCGCCGATCTGATGCTGATGACCGACCACATCAGCCTGGCCGGGCTGGCCGGCCACAACCCGCTCATGGGGCCGAACGATGACCGGCTCGGGCCTCGCTTTCCCGCCGTCACCGGCGCGTACGACGCCCGGCTTCAGCGCTTGGCCGTCGACGCGGCCCGCGAGGCAAATGTCGATCTCAAGCAGGGCGTCTACGTGTGCGTGTCTGGCCCCATGTTCGAGACTCCGGCCGAGTTGCGCTTTTTGCGACTCATCGGCGCCGACGCCGTCGGCATGTCGACGGCTCACGAGGTTGTGGTTGCCCGGCACGCCGGCATTCGGGTGCTGGGCTTCAGCGGCATCACCAACGTCGCGCGCCTGAGCGCCGACGAAGGGGAACCGCCTTCGCACAACGAGGTGATGGAAGCTGCGCCGCGGATCGCGCCCAAACTGCATGCTGTGATCGAAGGCACGCTGCGCCGCATGGAAGGGGCGCGCTAACGGTCATCCGACCGTGCACCATGGACGCCATTCTGCGCCTGATCCGAGATTACAGCGTGCTGCTGTATCTCATCCTTGGCGGCGTTTTCCTGTTCTTTGTGGGTTCGACGCTTTTCGCGATGCGCGACATGGGCCGGGCGGTGTATCGGCTCGAGCGGGCCGAAGTGCAGGGGCGAATCAACGGCAACATTTTTCGGGCGGTGCTTAGCGCGTTGGGCGGCGGCATCATCTTCATGCTCGCCTCGCTGGCGCCTCCCGGCGACGCGATCGTGCCCGGCACGCCGTCCCTGAGCGCAACGTCGGCGGTTCCCACCTCGCCGGCCACGGCTGTGATCAGCCGGATCGGGACCTTTACCCCCACCATCATTTTTGTGGGCACTCAGATTTCGACCCAGGCCCAGGCGCCCCTTGGCCCAGCCCTGACCGCCACGGCCCGCGCCCGGCTGACGGAGACACCTACGCCCCGGCCTGTCGCCACGGCGGGGGGCACGGTCCGGGCGACGGCGACCCTGCCGCCGGCGGCCACCCCGACCCGCACCGCGTTCTCACCGGTGGTAACGCCCGGCGGCGTGCCGGTTGCCACCGATTGCGCCAACGACAACGCGAGGATCACCGCCCCCACCACCAATGAGCGGATCAAGGGCGTCTACGTCGTGAATGGCACGGCGATCGTTGAAGCGGGCGGGTATTACAAGTTGGAGCTGCTGCTGCCGGGCGCGGCCCAGTGGTCGCTGCTGCATGCCGCCGATCCCGGGGTGACGGTCCGCGCCGGTCCACTGATGCCTGCCTATAATTTCAGCGCTGGCCAGATTCCGCCCGGCACGCTTCCGTTGAGGCTGGTCGTGTTTCGCGCTGGCGGGGACGCGTCCGCGGTGTGTATCCTGCCCATCATTATTGCCCCATGATCCGCCCTGCCAACCTCTCCGACATCGAACTGGTCATCAACCTGGACCACAGTTATACGACCGATCATGTGTGGCAGATGGCCGCGCGCGAAGCGGCCCGCGAGGCCGTGCGGGGCGGAATGGGCGAATACGAGAGCGTCTTCCGGCTGTCGGCGCTGCCCCGCCAGATGAAGGTGCCGGCCACGTTCGAACCCCGCGCGCTGAGGCGGATTCTGAATCGCTGCGACTATGCCTGGGTGCGCCAGGGCGAGAATTCGGGCGACCTGTACGGATACCTGGGAATGGCCGTTGTGCCGTGGCAGGGCACGGGCTGGATTCCGATCATGTGCGTGCGCCCTGAGATGCGCCGCAAAGGCGTCGCCACCCAACTTGTGCGGACCGCCATCGCCCAGGCCAAGGAACTTGGGCTGCGCACGGTCACCCTCGACCTGTCGACCCGCAACTACCCGGCCACGCGCCTGGCCCAGACCCGCGGTTTTCGTTTTGCGGGCTACGCCGATAACTACGGCAATGGGCAGGACATCGCGATGTTCTACGCCCAGCGCGTGCGTTGATGGTGTCGTTCGCGTTTACGTAGTCGTTTTCGTTTACGTTGGTAACTGCTCAGGCCATACGCATGTGCCTCACGCTGACGGCGTCTGCAGCGACGTTGTTTTGGCTCACGACGTTTGGATTCTTCGCGCGCTCCCTTCGCGATTGTCATCCTGAGTTTCGTACCGCCCCGGGCCGAAGGGGCATGCAGAAACCGGCGCGCGGCGACGCCCGGCCTGTCACCCTGAGCGAAGCGAAGGGTCTCTACCGCGGCTCGCCCGAGCGTTGG
>JBDSIP010000499.1:0-9704 GCA_039917915.1 Thermoflexales bacterium | reverse complement strand
GCATCGCCCGTCACCAGATCGCGTCGCGCGGCATAGATGACGGCCAACGCGCCGACCGTAATCAGCCCTTCTCCGATGCCAATCAACATGTGAACAACACCCATCGTGGGCACTGCAATATTGGCGGTCGTCGTGCCCGAAATGGCGAGCTGCAACGCAACCGCCAGCGCGGCAGCAACGATCGACATCCAGCCCGCCCCAAATCCGCTGGCAAAAATACCCACCCGCCGCCCACCGGCGACGCGCTTGATTAACGCAAACACGCCATAGGCGACGAACGAACCGATGATGCCCATGTTGACGATATTGCCGCCGAGGGCCAGCAGCCCGCCGTCCTGGAATAGAAGCGCCTGCACACTCACCACACAGGTCAGCACCACGATCGACGCCCACGGCCCGAGCAGAATGGTGGCCAGGGCGGCGCCCATGAGATGGCCCGAGGTGCCACCCGCGACGGTGAAGTTGAGCATTTGGCCGGCGAAGATACAGGCTGCCAGCACGCCCATCAGCGGCACCTGGCGCTCGCCGAGGGTCTGGTTGACCTTGCGCAGCGAGATCGCGATGAAGACCAGGGCCACGATCCAGAGCGCAATCGAAACACCCACGGACAGAAAGCCGTCGGGGATATGCATTTCAACGGGCTTGCTCAACATAATGACTCCTTGCGCAAGAACAACAGCATCAGCCGATCGCGTTTGACCGGCGAGTCGTGATTATCGCGCCAAAATGCTTATTGCGACAATTCGCAATGGCGTTCACGGGCTTCTCAGTTTCAGCGCCTGTTGCGACGCGCCGGGGGGGATTTGCCGGAAGCGATAGCCCGCGCCCCAGGCTACGGCCGTTTCGACGCCGAGGCGCGCATGCATACTGCGCACAGGCCGGTCAGCACAAGATGGGGCGTGGAGATGGAAAACCCGATCCGCCGCCGAACCGCGCGCTCAAAGGCGGCGACGGGCGCATCATCGAGCACCACGGTTGTGCCACAGTTCTGACAGACCAGATGGTGATGCGGGCGCTCGCCGATGACTTCGAAGACGCGCTGATCATCGATCTCCGACTGGCTGATCAACCCGAGATCACGCAAGAAATACAACGTGCGATACACCGTGGCCCGGTCGATCCCGGCCTTCTTTCGGCGGACGCGGGCGTAGATGTCATCCGCAGTCAGATGCGCGCCGGCCCGCCCGCTCAGGGCGGTATAGACGATCTGTCGCTGCGGCGTGACGCGCAGGCCATGCTGATGGAGCAGACCGCCCAGGTCCCGGATGCGGGGCAATGCGTAAGTGTGAGGCTTCACGGAAGGGACAGGATACCGCAGCGCCGTCAGCGCGAATGCGCCGATAGGGGAATATCGCTCCCGAAAATCAGTCCCCGAAGCAGATGGCCATTTCGCGGGCCGACATCATCGTGTCGCAATCCAGCGGGACAGTCTTCAAGCGCTGGGTGGCTTCCTCGAGCGGGATGTAGTTCACGGTCGGCGGATTGAGCGCGACCATGACCCCGCTCTGGCCTTCAGCCAGGGCCCGGATCGCGGCGGCGCCAAAACGCAGCGCGAGCAGGCGGTCGGCGGCCGTCGGCGTGCCGCCCCGCAACAGATGGCCCAGCACCACCAGGCGGGTCTCCCGGCCGGTCATGGCCTGCAGATCGGCAGCGACCTTCGCGCCCACGCCGCCCAGGCGCTCGGCCTTGCCCATTTCCTTCTCAAGGACGGAAATGCCGCCGCCAATCGGGCGCGCGCCTTCCGCCACGGCGACGATGGTGAACGGCCGCCCGTTCTGCTCGCGCTGGTGGATCTTCTCGGCCACCTTGTGAATGTCGAACGGGACCTCGGGGATGAGGATGACATTGGCGCTTCCGGCGATCCCGGAATGCAGCGCGATCCAGCCCGCATAACGTCCCATCACTTCGACCACCATCACCCGTTGGTGGGCCTGGGCGGTGGTCTGCAGCCGGTCGAAACAGTCCGTCGCGAACGCAACGGCCGTGTCAAAACCGAAGGTCGCGTCGGTGCCTTCGAGGTCGTTGTCGATGGTCTTTGGCACACCGATGACCTTGACGCCTTTCCTGGCCAGGGCCGCCGCGATCTCCATCGAGCCGTCGCCGCCGATCGAGATCAGGGCGTCGATGCCGTGCACGGACAGGCCGTTGACCAGCTCATCGGTCCGGTCACGCTCGAATCTCTTGCCATCCGGGCCGGTCGTGGGATAGCGCAGCGGATTGCCCCGATTGGTGGTCCCGATGATGGTCCCGCCCAGGCTGGTGATGCCGCGGATCGAGTCGCGGGACAGGGCAATCACGCCCCCGTGCGGATAATTCTTGGGGGCCAACAGGCCGGCGAAACCGTCGCGGATGCCGTAGCACTCCCAACCGCGATTGAGGGCCGAAAGTACGGCCGCGCGAATAACGGCATTCAGGCCGGGGGCATCGCCGCCGCCGGTGCAAATGGCGACCCGATAGGGTGAGGAAACGTTATTGAGCATGGTCTTGTTCGGGCGGTGGCGCATCCCGGGCGGCGCATCGTGGGGGAGCCGGCGGCGCTGATGTGTCTACCGAACAAGTAGTGTATCCCGAAAATCGGAGGACCATGCGCCGTTGCGCATGACAAACACGGCAGCCATGCCGCGCGCGGCCAGCCAGTCGCGGCCGGCTGCCTCGCCGAGGATAAAGGCGGTCTTGGCCGCCACTTCGGCCTCGACCGTTGTGTCGGCTTGAACCGTCACACTGAGCAGATCGTTGTCGGCCGGCTGTCCGGTGCGCGGATCGATAAGGTGGTGGCGCATCTCGCCGCCGGCCCGCCACCAACGCCTGCCGATGCCCGAGGTCGCGACCCCGCCGCCCGACAGGCTGAGGATCTGCAACGCGCTTTCGGGGCGAAAGGGATCTTCGACGTCGATGGTGAAGCCTGCGCCGTCGGGCCAGGCTCCAGCCACCCGAATGTCGCCGCCCGCATCGACGCAGGCCGGGCCCAGCCTGCCCAGAAACGTTGCCGACCGGTCGGCCGCCCAGCCCTTGGCGATCCCGCCCAGGTCCAGCAGCGCGCCCTCAGGCAGGCTCACCGCGCCGTCGGCATGGAAGGCCAGCGAGAGCGCATGCGTTGGCGGTGGCGGCGCGGCCAGGGGCAGGCGGAGGGTCGTCCCCGGCCCGATCTCGTCAAACGTGCGGTCATAACCTGCTGCGATCACGCTCGCGCCGGAGAGCGCGTTGAAGACGCCCTCGGATGCGCGTCGCATCGCGTCGGCTCGGCGCAGCAGATCCAGCAGCATCCGCGAGGGTTGAATGCGCCGCTCGCGATTGAGGGTTGATATCTCGCTGTCCGAGCGGAATCGGCTCAGCCGCCATTCAGCCTCGAGGAAGAATCGCTCAACGGCATCGAGAGCGCGATTGCCCCGCCGGGTATCGTCGGTCTGCAGCCAGGCCGCAATGCCGGTGTTCATCACCCGGAACGAGCGGTCAAGCCACACGGCGCACCTGCCGGCCGCGCCGCGAAGCGATCACCCGGTAGATCGTCAATCCGCTCACCAGCAAGAGGCTGCCCGCGTACATGGCCTGCATCACAAACAGCTTGCTGTCGGTGCCGCTGAAAAACCCATGCGCGGCTACCAGCACAAACGAGCCGAAGCTCAGGTAGTGGATGGCCCGCCAGGCGCGCTGGCCGATCCGCCGGCGGGCATACAGGCTGAGCGTAACAGCCAGGCTCAAATATAGGCCGATCTGTCCCGCGCCCACCCACAGGGGCTCGTAGGGCGAGGCCAGCGGGATCAACAACAAAGGCAGGGTGTAGGGGATGTATTTATCGAGCAACAAGATGCACACGTGCAGCGCGGTAAACCCGAGCGACAGCCAGGTCAGATAGTCGTGCATGCCATACGAGACGGGGGCGGGCAGCTCGCCGCTATTGCTGCGCGTGCTGAGCAGCAGGCCATACACCATGACCCCCACCATGAGGACATAGGCGGCGATGCCCGAACCTCGGGTGGTGAACCAGGTCAGATTGAGATCGGTTCCGGACATTGCGCCGATCAGGACGGCCGTGACGATGGCGAGGGCGATGGCCAGCACGCCCGTCATGCCGATCAGCACGAAGCTCAGGTCGCCGATGAGCAATGGCTTGCTGAGGGACGGCGGCGCGGGCGGCCGTGACGGCACGCCCATACCCGGGGGCGGGCCACCTGGGGCCGGCGGCCGCCTCGGGGAAGGTGTCTGGATTGGGTGAGACATGTTGATCAACCCTAGGACCTGCGGGTTCGCGCGCGGGGCTGAACCTGTTGAGGCTGAACGGGCTGAGGTGCCACGGTCGGGGCGGCCCGTTGGGGCACGGCCGTCGCCTGCGGGACGACTCGCGACCCGGAGGGCGTCACCGTCGCGCTGGGCCGGGCGGTTGCGATGGCGGTGGCGGTCGGCACGGGCGCGACCTGGGCGGTCTGGCTCGGGGCGGCATCACTTACGTTAAGCGAGCCGAGCAGCAGAAACGCGACGACGGCCAGGGTGACCACGAGACTGCTGAGAAAGGTGGCCACTTTCATGGCCCGAAGGGTGATGGCGTGTTTCATGGCGAAGTCCTGGTGTTGATCCTCCCTTTCGGGGATGACACGGACATTAGTCACGGCCGGAGCGAAACGCCAAGACTTGTAAAAAGGATCTTCAGAGATATACCGCAAGCCGGCTCATCCCGCGCTCCGGCGCGGGAGTCTGTGCGAGAGTGTCGCTTCCACCAAACTAACGCCCGAAAAACGCAACCAGCAACGGGATGACAGCGGCGGGCCGCTCGAGATGCGGGACATGCCCGACCGCGGGGATGATCTCCAGGCGGGCATTCGGCAGCTCGGCGGCCAGGCGCTTGCCGCGATCGAGCGGCACGAGCGAGTCCTGCCCGCCCCAGATCAGCAGCGCGGGCATTGTGATCTTGCGAATGTCGGCATCGGCATACTGCTCGCGCGGGGCCGACGAGATGGCCAGCAGCGCATCGGTATTGCCTTCGATCCGCGCCACGTTCTCGCGCCACCTGGGGTCAAGCCCGGCGACACAGGCCGCCGCATCGACACAGGCGCTGGCGAGCAACTGCGCCTGGCCAGCCCCGCCCCCCAGCAGATTCCAGGTAATGGCCCGCCCGATCCTGAAAGGCAGGAGGCCCATCAGCCAGCCAGGCGGTCCGCCCCCGCCGTCATAGACCTGGCCATCGAGGTATCCGATGCGCCGGACTCGGCCCGGATTGTCCAACGCAAATTGGGTCACGATGGCCCCGCCATAGGATGCGCCAATCGCGTCGACCTGCGTGACGCCCAACTGGTCGAGCACGCCGCCGACCAGGGCGGCCTGGCTGCGCTGGGTATAACCGCTCAGGGTGTCGGTCACCCGCTGCGAGTAGCCGAAGCCAAGCAGGTCGGGGAGGATCAGGCTGCGCGATACGGCCAGGGCGGCCTCGATTTTGCGGAACTCGTCGCTGCTGCTGGCGAAACCATGGACAAGGACGAGCGGCGCGCCGGTCGGGTCCCTGAGCGGATCACCGATCAGCCGGTAATGCAGGTCGAAACCGTTCACGGTCGCGAACGATCCGGGCGCGACTTCGCGCGGAATCAGGACTTCGCTGATGTCGATCTGGCGGTTGATGGTCGCCGACCACAGCGAGGCGACGGTTGCCACGGAGGCGATGACGAGACCCGTAAGGGTGAGGGCGATATCGCTTCGGGTCACTTTCCGTCGTGGCGCGCCGGGCGATGCGGGTGCGGGTTTCATGCAGGCGCCAAGTGTAGATCAGGGAAGTGAGGTGGGAACTTGCCCTGCGCCGGGCTTTCGACTGGCTCAGGCGCCGGCGAAGGGCAAGGCACCCTGAGCGCAGGCTGCCAGGACTGCCTCACGCGCCCGCTGCCGGCGAGGCACCCAGCCCCGCCCAGGCCACCGCCGCGGTGAGATACAGCAGGCGCTTTTGAGCCGCCGAAAGATTGCCGAACTTCAGCGCGCCCAGGCACACCATGCCCCGGGCAACATCCCATTCGCTGGTATCGGCCGGGTCATACAAACAGCGCCCGGCCATCCCGTCGATGGTCTGAAGGAGCGGGAGCCAGGCAGGGGCGCCCTCGCCATGCATGCCGGCCAGGGCCTCCTCGGGCGAATGCGTCTGCGGCGCGACCACATGCGCGACGATGTCGGCATACAGGTGCGCGAAGTCCGTGAGCGGATGCCCCTCGCGGGTCTCAGCGAAATCGATCAGCCAGACCGCCCCACCCGGGCCGACCAGCGCGTTTTCCAGATTCAGGTCGCCATGAATGATCGAGCGCGTGCCGCGGATGGTGCGGTTGAGCAGGCCGGGAAGCGTTTCGAGCGGATCGGGCAACCCAAACATCTCGCCCGCAGCTTGCCCCTTCGCTTCGCTCAGGGCGAGCTCTGAGCCTGTCGAAGCGCCGGCCGCCTCACGTAAAAACGCCATACGTGTGTCCACCACTTGATACGCGCCGGGCAGCCTGGGCGGCTCGCCATGGGTCCCGACCACCCGCACGCGCAACGGCGGCTGCCCGCCGGCGGGCGCGCCAAACAGCGACCAGCTCTCGCCATCCGCGCGCAGCTCCACCCGCGGGAAGCGGGCCAGGGAGATCGTGTCTCCGCGGCGGAGGCCCTCGGGCGGCGGCAGACGGCCGTCGATCGCCCGCCCGGACGCGCCGCCGTCGCGCGCGGGCGCCACAACCAGATGGGCGGGCAGGGCCCGGTCGTACTCCTGGGCGCAGATGAAGGTCCGGGCGTGCCGCTGCATCCACCAGGTCGGCCCGAAGGTGTCGAAGAGCTGGCGCAGCAGGGCCGGGTCGGGCCGCTTGAGCAGCGCCTCGCGCAGGCTGACCGGGCGCTGGTCGCCGGCTCCCACAAATGTATAACGTAACGCCGCCATCTTCCCCGGGCCCGCATGGGCGCCCTCGGCCGTCACCGGCGGCTCCTGGATCCGGGCAGTGACCGGGGGCAGGGTGTCCTTGACGAAGCGGCGGTAGTTGTCGTACTCGCGCGCGATTGCGCCCGCGTCGCCGATCTTGACGATGGCATGCGCGTCGGAACGGCCGTCGGGTTTGATCGGGACCGCCAGGAAGGTCCGCGCGCCCGAGTAGCCCGAGCGATATTCACCTTCCACGACGACCCGTTTGTAGGGCGAAAACGCCGCCCGCATGAGCGCTGCCCGCGCTGGGTCGAGCTGGATGCCGGATTGGGTCTCTAGCGCGAGGTCAGGATTGGCCCGCACCGCGCGCAGCCGGCCTGGGTCGCTCGACGGGCGCCGACTACGCAACGCCACCGCGCACATCCCGCCGCCCAGGACGAGTCCAGCCAGCCCGGTAGCCGTCGCCGCCGAGGCTTCGAGGCCCAGGGTGTCCGAGACGGTGATTTCGCGCGCGCGGCTGAAGATCTGGGCGCGATCGCGGGCGGGCAGGCCGGAGCCCGCCGCCGCCGTCCAGACCAGCGCAACGCTGGCCGACATGCTGTGCCTGCCGCGTTCACGCGGGCGGAGCGTCCACTGCCAGCTCACCGCTTCGCGGGCCGGGATATCCTTCTGCCATTCGCCGCGCGGCTCGATGTCGAAGCCGATGCCATCCAGGCGCGCGACCGCGGCCACGGTATAGCCGGACGGGCGGGTGATCGTGATCGTGCGGGTTTCGACCTTGTTGCCATCGATCTGGACGGTGGTGATGTAGCCGTCGCTGACCGGCTCGAGCGAAATGCGGACAATGTTCGAGTCGCCCAGACGCATGCTGGGCGGCCACTCGAGCTCAACGTAACGCGGCTCGAGACCTGGCCCGGATTCGGCCGCCTGACGGGTGGCAGGCGAAACCTGCCCGGGCGCGGTTGCGGCGGGCAGAATGAGCACGGGCGGACCTGGCGGCGGGGTGGAGGTGCGAGCGGCGGCGCCGGATGTGGCGTCGAGGCTGGGCGCGCTCGCAGGGACTGTGGTCGCGGACGGGGCGCCACTGGCCTTTGCCACCTCGGTGGCCTGGGCATCCTGGGCGGGGCGGGTAGCCTCAGCCGGTTTTGGGGCGTCGGTTGGCCTGGCGGGTGCCGCCGTCGCGGCAGGATTTGCAGCCTCAACTTGGCGGGTCGGGGCGGGCGCTGCCGCGGAGCAGGCAGCCAACGTCAGACCCATCAGGGCCAGGGCAACGCGCGCAAGTGCTGATCGGCCGGCCATGCCGCCTAGCATAGCGCAGGCGCACCCGGAAACTTCCTATGCCCGGGAACAGGGCTGTTCGATCAACAAATCGACCAGTTGCTCGTACGACGACCAGTCGTTGTACGGGCTGTGCTCGGTCAAACGCTGCAACCCCATCTCGCCGTGCATGACCTCAGGCGAGGGCAGCCGGAACTCGGCCGTGAAACGCTCGGGGATGAGCGGGCTGTCGCCAAAGGCCAGGCGCAGGCGGGTGCGCCACAAGCGCTGCAAATACAGAGCCGCAAGGTAGCGCTTGCGCAGTTCGCCGAGCACCGCGGGCGGGTGCGCCTGGGCGCATAGCCGCTCGACCGCGTCCGACAGCATGGGATGGCGGAGCAACAACGCGACCAGCGCAAAGCGCAGGCGTGAATCCTTCGACCTGGCCAGGCCAAGGATCAGCTCCTCGTCGGTGACGACCCGCTCATCCCCCGCCGGCGTGGGGGCGAGATAGCACACCCCGCGCGCGTGCAGCCCGGCGACGAGGTCGTCGCGGCTGATCGCGGGAGTGGGGTGTGCGGCCATGGGGTCTTCGTTGGTAAGGTTGGTAACGTTGGTAAGGTTGGTAAGGTTGGTAAGGTTGGTAAGGTTGGTAAGGTTTGATCAGGTGGGTAATGTGGGTAAGGTAGGTAAGGTGTGGTCAGGTTTGATCAGGTGAGAACTGATCGACGTGAATACCTGATCAAACTTGACTTACCTGGCCACACCTTACCCACCTGACCACACTTTACCCACTTGACCACACCTTACCCACCTGACCACACTTGACCCACTTGATCAAACCTGACTCCGCTCCTCGTACGCCGCGATCTTGTCTCCCATCCCCAACACATAGCCGATCTCGTCGACGCCGTTGAGCAGGCAGGCCTTGGAGAAGGCATCGAGGTTGAAGCCGACCTTGCGCCCGTCGGGGAGGGTGACGGTTTGGGCGGCGAGATCGACTGAGACCTGGGTCTCGGGGTCCTCACCGACCAGGCTGAAGAGCTGCTGGTGGGTGTCGCGGTCGACGATGATGGGCAGCAGGCCGTTCTTGAGCGCGTTACTGCGGAAGATGTCGGCGAAGGAGGTGCTGATGACGGCCCGAAAGCCAAAGCCGGTCAGCGCCCAGGGGGCGTGCTCGCGCGAGGAGCCGCAGCCGAAGTTGTCGCCGGCGAGCAGGATCTGGCGGCCCTTCATCCCGGGCTGGTTGAGGATGAACTCGGGCTTGGGTGTTCCGTCTCCGTTATACCGCCAGTCGGCGAATAGATTGGCCCCCAGGCCGGTCTTGTCGGTGACCTTGAGAAAGCGGGCCGGGATGATCTGGTCGGTGTCGACGTTCTCGGACGAGAGCGGGATGATCTTGCTGGTAAGGGCGGTGTATTTCATGGGAATCAAAGCATCGCCCGAACGTCGGTGACGACGCCGGTGATGGCCGAGGCGGCCGCGGTGAGCGGGCTGGCGAGGAAGGTCCGGCCGCCCGCGCCCTGGCGCCCTTCGAAGTTGCGGTTGGAGGTGCTGACCGCGTACTGGCCGGGCTGGAGCTGGTCGCCGT
>JBDSIP010000498.1:0-2580 GCA_039917915.1 Thermoflexales bacterium | reverse complement strand
TTTGATCCGAAGGCCGAGGGTCGCTACCTCATTGATGCCTATGCGATGGACGCCGCGGGCAACCTGGGTTGGGCGGGGAGCCAAAACAGAACGATCTATGTTGACGCGACCGGGCCGACGGTGACGCTCACGCCCCGCGCCCCGACGCCGTTCCGGGCAACGCCGATCGCGGATGCGCCGGCGCGCTGGACGATCCCGTTCAGCGGCACGGTCGCGGATCCGCTCCTGGCCGACGGCTATCCGTCCTCAGGGGTGGCGGCCGTGCGGGTGAGGCTGATTGACGCGAACGGGCATGAGGTCGGGTTGTCCGCGGAGCAGGTCGCGACGGTCAATGGCGGGGCGTGGTCGATCGACTATGTCGTCGCGGCCGACAACCCCAGTGGCGTCTACTCGGGCACGCTAATTGCCGAAGACGCGGTCAAAAACAAGACCTATGTCGCCATCCCACCGTTCACGGTGGACAACACCGATCCATCCAGCCAGGTGACGGGCTACAACGCGCCGCCGGCGGCGCTAGTGGCATCGCGCGGGCCGTCCGCCGCTGCCGCGGCGCCCGTGGCGCAGTATCTGAATGCGAGCAGCGCGCTGGCGGGCAGTGTCAATGAGCGCCCGGACACGGCCGCAACGCTTGGCAGCGTGGCCGGCATCAGCGCGGTCGAGGTTGAATTCGAGCCGATCCTGGGTTCGGCATTCGTCAACCAGCCCATGCCGTATGGCGTCGTCCTCTACCTGCCCTTCGATGAGAACAATGCCGTCCAGGGCGTCGCGGATACCACTTTCCTGGACATCGCGGGCGGTTACACCGTCACCTGCGCGGCCAATGCCTGCCCGGTTTCGGCGATCGCGACCCGCAACGGGCAGGGCGTCTCCTTCAACGGCGTGAACTCACGGCTCAGCCGGGGGGTCACCCCCGGGGTCACGAACCTGACCTCGTTTGGAGCGGGGGCCTGGATCAAGCTGAACACGGTGACCGGCACCCAGTACATCGTTGGAACCGATCGCGCCACCAGCCCCAACAACGGCTGGGTCTTTGGCATCGCTGACGGCAAACTGCGGGTGGACATGTTTGGCGTGGCGACGTATGAGAGCTCCGTCCTGGTAAAGCCGGACGCGTGGTACCACGTGGCAGTCGATTTGACGCCCAGCGATGTCTACTTCTATGTGAACGGCGAGTATCTGGCGTCGGCGTCGCGAGGCGGGCAGCCGGGCATCGCCAATACGGATGATCCTCTGGTCATCGGGGGCGCGACAACGGCGTCGCCGCAGCCGTTGTCAGGACTCATCGACGAGTTGTATGTGTCGCAGTTTTACATTGGCGCCGACGCGGTTCAGGGGCTGATGGGGGATGGGCCGACGCTGCACGTGACCTTTGATAAGGCGCCGATCAGCATCAAGGACAGCTTCAAGGAAGTGGGCGGCATGGACGTGCGGGCCTACACCTTGTTCGGAGGCGGCGCCTCCGACTTCAGCACACCGGGCAACGCCGGCGGCTACGGCGTGCAGTTCGGCCCGAGCCAGGCGCTCGAAGTCAGTGCGCGGGTTGGCCAGGGTGTGCTACCCCGGGACGGCAGCCCGTGGACGGCGGCCTTCTGGCTGCGCGGCGCGGGAACGAGCCTCTTCTACATGGCGCCGACCGAAATCGACTGGCCGCCTCCTTACGGGGCCCAGTTCTCGGCGGTCAACCGCACCCTCACCCATAGCTTTGGCGGGAACAGCTACGTTGCGCCGCTGGCGTCGACGGAAGGCTGGAATCACTACGCGATCGTGTGGGACGGGGCGGGGCTGCGCACCTACCAGAACGGCGCATTGCGGCACACCGTTGTGCCGACGGCTGCGATCATCAATCAGGACTTCAACTGGCTGGGGGTGTTTGAGCCCACGCAGTCGGCCCTGACCGCCCTCGACGATCTTCAGATCTTCCGGCGCGCGTTGCCGGCGCTCGAGTTGGGCGCGATGGCGCGCACCGGCTGGCAGGCGGCGGCGATCAACGTGGGCGGCGCGGCGATCTCGGCCACGACCTGGAACGCTGCGATTCCGTCCAAGTTGGAGGGCTTTTACGCGGTCAAGACCCGCGGCCGCGACGTGGCGGGCAATCTCAATGCCGAGCCCAAACCGGCCTGGAGCGGCATGGTCGACACCTTGCCGCCGCGGATTGTGCTGTCCACAACGCCAGGACTGAACTACATCTATCGCCTGAATGCGTCGGACTTCTCGTTGGACGTCGACGCTGTGACGATGCCGGCGGCGTGCGCCGGGAATACCTCCAGTACTCCCACCTACTTCGGGTCGCCGTGGTATCTGGGGCTTCAGCCACAGGATGCCCGCCTGGCCGGCGCGTCGCGCCTGGTGGGCCTCGAGCTGGTCTGCGGAATCAACGGGCAGCTCCCGGCCAACGCGATGTTTACCGCCTGCGACCGGCTGGGGAACTGCGCGGCATTGGATGTGAATGGCAATCCGCCGCCGATCACGGCCCGGAGCTGGCTGCCCCGAATCGTGAGGTAGATGGGAGGGCCAGAAACCTCGCAGGTAGGCGTGGGCCAGAAACCTCGCAGGTAGGCGCCACAGAGTTGAGGCCTGACT
>JBDSIP010000497.1:0-4961 GCA_039917915.1 Thermoflexales bacterium | reverse complement strand
GATCACCCCCGTGCCGCTTGCGACGGGTTCATTGAAACCGGGGCCGCGCCCAAAGATGAAGTAGTCGTAATCATCAAAGGCGTAATTGCCTTCACCCGCATAACGGTTGAAGAAGAAGTCGCGCTGGAGCAGCGACCATTCAACCGTTGCCCCGGCCACATTCCCGCCAAAGAAGTAGCGCGCTTCGATCACCGCGGTAACAGTCCCGTTTCCAATGATGTCGGTCCGGGCGGGGGTGACGCTGACCTCGAACTCGGGCCGGCGATAGGTGGCGACCTGGAACCCGACCGCGCCATAGACGCTGTATTCGTCTCCGCGTTGTGTTATCGCGGCGATTGGCGCGGGTCCGCGCACGGCGATGTTGTAGTAGCCCGTCCCGGCGCTATTGTCGAGTATCAAGGCGCCGGAGAACGTGCCCGCCGGCGAAAGTGAAAGCGTGGCGCTGTAGACCTGCTGCCCCTGGTCATTCGAGGCGATGACGTCGACGGCGCCCGGCGAGGCGGCCAGGCTGTAGCGCGCGTCGTCGTCGTCGCGGAGCGCGCCTTTGAAGTAGACGATCTGGCCGGGCCGGTAGATCGGCCGATCGGTGTAGACATAGGCCCGCAGCGGCTCCTCGCCAAAACGGGTGGGGAGGTTGAAGTCCCACGGCTCGATCCCACTCGCCCAACGACTCAGGCCAACACCAAACCGGGCCTCGCCGGGTTGGCCGACAATGGCATACACCGGCGGGGAGGATTCCATCTTCGCGGGCGACACCCAGGCCGCGACGCCGTCGGCGGCCGTGCGCTTTTCGGCGCCGCCCAGCAGGTCGAAGCCCGAGCCGCGCAGGGCGACCGAGGCGTTGGCGACGGGTTTTCCGGTTGCCAGATCGGTCACCCAGGCCAGCGCGTCGCGCTCGCCATTTTTGACCGCGACCTGCAGGCTGCTGACAATCAGGATATGCCGCTGCTCGCCGTCAGTCCGCAGTTCGGGGGCCGAGGCCGCGAGCAGGTAGATCCCGGGCGCCAGCGCGCCGCCGTCCGCGGCGGGCGCGATGCGATACACCGCCGATTCGTTCAGCCCGGCTTCGGAGCGCTGGGTCCAGGCGCGCACGCGGCGCTCGGGAATCAGGCTGCGAAACGTTTCATAGGCCCGGTCGGGGCCGGTCATTTGATAGAACTCCTGCAGGCTCAAGGAATACAGCGTTAAGTTCAATTGGCTGACGTTGCGATACGACGAAAACAAGCGGGTCGGAATGCCGGCGTTGTAGGTGCCCACCTGGGCCCGGGTCTGCAGGGCGAAAAAGGGCGGGAGCTTGTCGGTCGTGAAGGAGATCTGCGCATTGCGCCCGAGCGTCTGCCCATACTTGTCGGCGATGGCCGCGCCAAAGGTGACCGTGTAGCGTTTCGACGGCTCGAACGGGCCGTTAATGACAAAACTGCGGTCAAACTGGTTGTAGTAACTGTAGACTCGGGTGAGCGAGATCGCGGGTTCGAAACGCACGTTGGGCATCACCGTCTCGGGCTGGATGGGCGATGTGAAGCGCGCCTGCACGCCGTTACCGGGGGGCCAGTTGGTCGCTCCAGTCGCCGGCCGGGTCGTCTGGATGTCCAGATTCAACAGGGTGCGAAAGGTGATCCCGGCATTGTTTTGCGTTCCGGCGCCGGCCCGGCCGCGCGCGCCGGCCTTGATCGACACGCTGTAGCTGGTGTTGCGCTCAAGCAGGGCGTCTGGCCAGAAGGCCAACACCTCGCCCGTCAGGGCCAGGGCGGGCTGTCCCTCGGGCAGGCGCGCCGGCGCGGGGACGCCTTCGGCCGCCGGCGCTTCATTTGCCCAGCGGAAGGAGCCCTTCACCGCGGGGATGATCGAGAAAGCCGCTTCGGCGCTGGCATGGTCCATCTTCTGGCTGAACGTCACGCTGATGGGTTGGCGCAGGTCAACGTCGATGGTCTGCGCCGGGTTGAACTTCTTGACGATCGGGGGGGCGACGCTGAAGGTCCAGACATAGTCCTCCTTAAGCACGGCTCCGGTCGTGTCCTTCAGCCCCGCCGCTACCGTTCCGCGATAGGCCACGCCGGCCAGAAGAGCCTGGGCGGGGCGGAAAATGTAGATGCTGGTATTCAGCCACTCGCCGCGGCCCTCGAGGGCGGGCGAAAACGAGACTGGATTGGGAAGGGCAGCCTGCTGGTCGAGCAGGCTGAGGGCAACGACCGGACGATTGAAGAGCAGCGTGATCCCGGTGTCGGCCGACACGTCGGCGGCCTTGTCACCCGGCAGGGTTTGGGCGACAAAGAGGCCGCCCACCGCGTTGACCTTGAAGTTCTCGACCTTGCCCAGTTTGAGCCCGCGGGCGCTCTTTGCGGTGTCTGCGACGTCCACCTCCACCGATGTGGCGGATTCCCATCCGGCCGGCGGTTTGATGGTGACGGCGTTATCGCGCGTCCACTCGAAGGTGGTCCCGCTCACGGTCGTGCCATTCGACCGCACTCGGATGGCCTGTTCGACTGAAGTCCGGTCCATGGCCTGGTCGAAGACGAGTGAGATGGGCTTGTCGAGGGCGAGCTCCTCGCCCCGGGCGGGCGAGCGATCGACGACGATCGGATTGCCAAGCGGACGCGGGGTGGGCGTCGGAACCACGGCCCCGGGCACGGTCGGGGTGGCCCCGCCGGGCGTGGGCGGCCGAATGGTTGGGGTGGGGTTGTTGCAGGCGCTGACCAGCAGAGCGAATGTCGTCAGGATCAGTAGGGCGCGGGTGCGAATCATGTCTCTATCTCCAAAGCGGGACGCAAATGGGTCTCGCTTTACCATTATGCGCCCGGTCGCTGAGTTGCGTCAGGGCGGGCGACCATCGCCAATCCTGCGACCACCTGACGCGGACGCTCCCCCAAGCCTCTCAGGCCCGTGATGGCGCGGTCGTTTGACAGAAGAAAGTTGGGGCATTTCACGCGAAGCCGCGAAATAAGAAAAGGCTTCGCGCCTTCGCGTGAGATTCTCCTGTCACCTTCGCACGCTCGGGCGGGATATCCCCCCGGCGAATGCGGCAAGGGGCGAGGCCGGGCGATAATCCAAAGGCATGATCATCATCATCGGGCCGACCGCCTCGGGCAAAAGCGCCCGGGCCATGTCGCTTGCCATCGAGCGACAAGGCGAAATCGTGTCGGCCGATTCCCGGCACGTCTATCGCGGGATGGACATCGGGACCAACAAGCCGAGCCCGGCCGACCGCGCGGCGGTCCCGCACCACCTGCTCGACCTGCGCGATCCGTACGAGGCGTTTGGTTTGGCCGAGTATGTGGCCGCGTCCCGGGCGGCCCTCGCCGACATCGAGGCGCGCGGACGGACGCCGATCCTGGTCGGCGGGACGGGCCAGTATGTGACCGCGGTGCTGGAGGGCTGGCACGTGCCCGAGGTTCCGCCCCAGCCCGACCTGAGGGCAGCCTGGGAGGCCCAGGCCGCGGCCGATGGCGGCGCGGCGCTGGCCCGCGAGCTGCGCGCGCGCGATCCCGAGGCCCTGGTGACGATCGACCCGCGCAACGTCCGGCGGGTGATCCGGGCGCTCGAGGTCATGACGGTCACGGGCCAACTTTGGAGCGCCTTGCAGCGCCGCTCGCCCGTCGACCGGAACGGGATCGAGATCGTCTATCTCCAGCCCGAGCGCGAGGCCCTGTATGCGGCCGCGGATGCCCGGCTGCTGGAGATGGTCCGTCTGGGCTGGCTGGACGAGACCCGCGGGCTACTGGCCGAGCTTGCCACGCACGGCTACACTGACGAGGCCGCCCGGCGCCTGCCCTCGATGTCGGCCCTGGGCTACCGTCAGATGATCGGGGTCGTGTCTGGGCCCATGGCGTTGGACGATGCGCTGGTCGAGATCCGGCGCGACACCCGGCGCTTTATCCGGATGCAGGACACCTGGTGCCGGAAGATTGTCGGCGGAGGGTGAGCGTTATGCAGCCTCAGCATGGAGGCGCACGCCAAGCGCCCTGGCAACCTTGAGCACAGTCGCAAAGCTGGGGTTTCCTTCCTCGCTTAACGCCCGATACAGGCTCTCCCTGCTGAGGCCCGAGTCGCGCGCCCGACCGCGTCACCCGTTGAGTCACGTGCGCGGGCTTGGTCGCTGAGCGACCGAGTGACGGTAGCCGTGGGTTTCAACCCACGGCCGCCTCGCGCACGCAGGTGCCATATTGATGATGTCGCGTGGTCAAGACGGGTTCGAAATCCGTGGGTTGAAACCCACGGCTAACTGTCCGCCATCGCTCCGCGATGGTTTGGCCGGAGTGCGACAACGAGGCAACGATGTCTATCCAACGTCATCTGAACGCGGCGCCGTTGGACGAAATAATGTGGCGGTTGGCGCCATTGTTTCGTCAAAGCTCACTACGTCCCTGACCTACAGGCTACTCTTGTCAAGTCATGAACTTGATTACCTGAGAACCCGCGCATCCCCGACCCGCCGGGTGAACCCGATCTCGTCCAAATGCTCGAGCAGGGCCAGGGCGTATTTGCGCGAGGTCCCCAACCCGTCGCGGACCTCGGCCGCGGTGATCGTCCCGCGGGTTTCGATCAGCGCCCGAATCCGGCCGACTGCGTCGGCGTAAGTCTCGCGCAGCAGCGCGACGTCCGGGTTGATCTGGCGAATCCGCCCGAGTTTGAGCAGGGCCTCATAGACCGCGTCGCCGAGCTGAGCCCGACACTCTTTTGGCGAAGGCGTGTTGAGCGGCTGGGCGGCGAACGAGGCCAGCAACGCATCGACCTGGCGTTGCTGTGCCGGCGAGAAGACGACCGCGTGCCCCGCGGCCCGCAGCGTGTCTGCATCGTCAACGGCCAGGCCCTGCCCAACGGTCGAATGCACCAACGCCCCAAACTCGCGCGGTCCGAGGCCAAGCCGGGTCCGGGCCGATTCGCGGCTGAGACCGAGCTGCAACGGCTGGGCCCGATGATGGGCGTGGAGAAGATCAAGTAACTGCGTTTGGCGGGCGCGCCAC
>JBDSIP010000496.1:0-2629 GCA_039917915.1 Thermoflexales bacterium | reverse complement strand
GCCGGGCGAAGTCGAGTCGAGCGTCAGGGCCGACCACACTTCGAGCGTCATCAAGGTGTCGATGACCTGGCGGGACGCCGGTCAGCTTGAGAAAATGGCCGAGGCCGTCAGCGCCGAGCTCGCCGATAACGGGGCCGCCTACTGGCCGCAGCTCACAAATCCTGGCGGCTCCCCGGTGCGCCGGCTGGACGTGCCGGTCGTGGTCGCCTCGGCCCCTCCGCTGCGCGACACCTTCGACCTGCCCGTGCGGCTGCTCATCGGTCTGGCGATCGGCGTTTTTCTTGCGTTTGCGCTCGATGCCCTGGATCCCGTGATGCGCGATCGGCGCGCGCTGGACCGCCTGGGCCTGCCCAGCCTGGCCCGCATTCCCCGGCCATGACGCTGACCGCTTTGGCGCGCGGGGTGGCACGGCGCTGGTGGCTCGTCGCGGTCCCGGTCGTCCTGGCGCTGGCGCTGAGCCTGTGGGCGTCTGGTCGACAGCCGCCCCCCACAACGGTTTATGTTGTGACCCAGCGGTTTCTGGCCGGCCTCCCGCCCGAGCGGCCGGATGCCGACTACGACTTCGCCCGGCACTATAACTGGCTGGCCTCTGAGTACACCGCCCAATCGTTCACGTCGGTGGTCCAGGGCACGGAGTTTGCGGCTGCCGTCGCTGCCCGCATGCGGCAAGCGGGTGGGGCGGCCACCCGCGATCAGGTTGCGGCCGCCATCCAGGTCAACCCGCCGGATTCGTTCAAGCTCATCGTCAAGGTGATGTCGCCCACGGCCGCCGGCGCGCTGGCGCTGGCCGAGGCCGTTAACGCCGAGTTGGCATTGAACGGCAACTCGTATTGGCCCCAACTTTCGGGCAATATCCTCCCGCCCGTTCAGCGGCTTGACATGCCGGTTGCCGAGACCGTT
The DNA here is from genome assembly GCA_039917915.1 of Thermoflexales bacterium. Taxonomy (GTDB): domain Bacteria; phylum Chloroflexota; class Anaerolineae; order J036; family Brachytrichaceae; genus Brachythrix. The sequence goes on along the minus strand of JBDSIP010000496.1, from coordinate 1,729 downwards.
ACCGTTGCGACGTCAACGAACGCGCTCGAGTTGGCACTTAGGGTAATCGTGGCGGCCCTGGCTGGCCTTGCGTTGGCGCTCATTGCGGCCGCGCGCGACCCGATCCAGGGCGATGAGATCGGCCGGTTGGCTGCCGGTCTGCCCGTGTTGGCCGTCATTCCACGATCCATTGAATTTTCTGCGAGCGCGCGGCATGCAGAAAGAGCCTGAGCCGGCCATGCGACGCGCGGACCGCGCCGCATGGCTTATCGACGCAGCGCTGGCGGTCTTTTCCGGGGCCTTTGTTCTGGTGTTTTTCTGGGTCATTGCCCAGCGGATGGCGTATCCATACGGCCTGGAGTGGCTGGAGGGCGCGTTATTTCAGCAAGCGCGGCGCGCGGCGTTTGGGCTGCCGTTGTATACGGCGCCTGGCCCGGACTACACGCCGATGATCTATCCGCCCATGTTCGCCTGGCTGGGCGCGCCGCTGGTGTATTTCACGCCATCCGGCATTTTTTCACTGCGCGTCTTGTCGGTTGCGGCAACGTTGGTGACTGCCGCACTCCTGTTCAAGCTCACCCGCGATGAGACGCGCAGCGCTTTCGCCGGCGCGCTGAGCGCATCGCTCTACCTCGCGATGTATCGCATCTCCGGCGCTTGGTACGACGTCGCGCGCGTCGATGCCGTGTTTGTCGCCCTGATGTTTGCCGCTGTTGCCGCCGCGCGCCGGGCCAGAAATGGCTGGGGCTGGGCGCTGGCCGGGGTCCTGTTCGCGGCGGCGACCCTGACCAAGCATCCGGCCGCCTTTGTGATGGCAGCAATCGCCGGCGACGCGCTGTTGCGCCGCAATAAGGCGGCCGTGGCGCTTCCCCTTGCCGCCGGTGCAATCCTGCTCGGCGCGTTTGTCGCGCTTGAATCGTCGTCGGGCGGGTGGTTCAGTTTCTACGTCCTGAAGCTCCCCGCCGGGGATCCGTGGTCGGCCGAAATCTTCATGAACGCCTTTGTCAAGGACTTGCTCGGTCCGCTTCCGATTGCCATCGCGGCAGCGCTTGGGTTTCTCGTCATCCGCTCGATGCGCGGGCGGGAGTGGCGCATGTGGGCGATTCTGCTCATTGTGACCGCTTTGGGTTCGGCCTGGTCACGCGCACATGTCGGGGGCAGCCCGAATACGCTGATGCCGGTCTTTGCAACGTTGGCGTTGCTGGGGGGAATGGCGTTTGGCGAGGCACGAACCTCGGCCCGCGGCATGTCCGCAAGAGCGGTGGAAGTAGTTCGGATCTTTGCCAGCCTTGGCGCGATTGTCCAGTTCGCGTGTCTTGTCTACACCCCCGGCGCGCTCGTCCCAACCGCGCGCGATACCGCCATGAACGCCGCGCTTGCGGATCGTATCGCCAGGGCGGGCGGCGAGGTATTCGCGCCCTTCGATGACACGCTTGCGTATCTTGGCGCGCGGGCGCAGATGGCAAGCGCTTCGTCGATCGAAAACGTTGATCGAAACGAAACCCCCCAGGCCGCTGCCATGCGCGTATCGCTCGACAGTGTCATAGGATCCAAACGTTATGCAATGATTATCTGGGATTACCCGCCCTGGAAGTCGCGCGCGCTCGACGGGGACTACATCCTGGTCGATGTCATCCCGGCCCGGGCGGGGCAGGCGCCGCTCGGCTGGCACGCCGGCGACCGGCGGGTGTACGTTTTGCGATAGACCGTCCGGCGAACACCACGCATGACTTCCAGGACAACGTGTTGT
>JBDSIP010000495.1:0-3824 GCA_039917915.1 Thermoflexales bacterium | reverse complement strand
CTGGCGCGCCGCGGCTTTTCTACACCCTGCCCTATCAGGCCAGCATGAACGCGATGGCCGTTCGATTGAAAAACACGTTTGGGAGCGACACAATCGGGTTGGCCCACGGCCGGGCGCTGCTGGCCCTGTACCGGTTGATCGGCGAGGAGAAGCCCGACCGCGCGGACGCGGAGCAGCAGGCGCGCCGGCGAATGAACCTGACCCGCCTGCATCACCTGCCCGTCCAGATTTTCAGCCCGTATCAAATGCTCAAGGCGATGTACCGCCTCAAAGGCTACGAAGGCATGCTGACCGACTACGACGGGGCGGCCTTCATCCTGGACGAGATTCACGCCTATGACGCGGATCGGCTGGCCCTGATCATCGAAACGCTGCGCTACTTGCGGGCGCATTACGCCGCCCGCTTCTTTGTCATGTCGGCGACCTTCCCCAGCTTGATCCGGGCCCGGCTCGACGAGGCGCTGGGCGGGCCGCGCGCGATCTCAGCCGCGCCCGAGTTATATGCCCGGTTTTGCCGCCATCGGATCGGCTTGATCGAAGGCGAGATGTTTGACGGGCCCAACTGGGAGCGCATTCTTGAAGCGGTCGGCTCGGGCCGCAGCGCCCTGGTGTGCGCCAATACGGTCGGACGCGCCCAACGGGCCAAACAGCAGTTGCGGGCGGCATTCCCTGACCTTGAGATCCCCCTGCTCCATGGCCGCCTGAATGGCCGCGACCGGCTCGCCCGTGAGCGCATCGTGCGCGAGGCGAGCGGGACGGGCAGCCAGCGCCGCCGGCCGATTGCGCTTGTGGCGACCCAGACGGTCGAGGTCAGCCTGGACATTGATCTCGACACGATCTACACCGATCCCGCGCCGCTCGAAGCGCTGATCCAGCGCTTTGGGCGGGTCAATCGGCGGCGCCAGCAGGCCGAGCCGGCCGTCGTCCACGTCTTCAGCCTGCCCGATGATGGGCAGCGCATCTACGACGCCAGGCTTGTCCAATCGGCATTGGAGATTCTGCGCCGCGAGGACGGGCAACCCATCCCGGAGAACGCAGTGGGCGGCTGGCTCGACGAGATTTATGCCGGGGACGCCGGCAAGTCCTGGATTGCCCGCTATGAGGCTGCCGCCACGGGCTTTCGAAACGCGGTCATCCATTCGCTCAGGCCATTCAACAGCGAGGACCGGCTCGAAGAGCAGTTTTACGCGGCCTTTGACGGGATCGACGTCCTGCCGCTTCAATTCGAGGCAGAATACGTGCGCCTGATGGACGAGGATCCGCTTCAGGCCCAGGAGCTTTTCGTCTCGATCCGGAAGGGCCAGTATGCCCAGATCGCGAAAGCAGGCCGACTGCGCGGAGGCAAATACCCGGTCGTCGTGGATGTGCCCTACGACGAAGGCGACGACGGAATCGGGCTCGATCTCAGCGTCCTGAAAACAACATGACCGAAACCCCACCCGAACCCCTGATCGCCCACCCGCTCTTCTTTGAATTGCAGGCGCTCGAGCCGATCCTCCTGCACGCCCACAACGGCAGCGCCCTGCGCGGGATGCTCTACCGGGCCGTGGTCGAACTCGCGACGGGCGAAACCCTTCCCGCCGGCCAGCTCGAATTCCGGCCCGATGATCCCGTATTGCAGATGCTGCTCGCCACCCTGAGCGAAGACAATCCGCGCGGGCGGGACATCCCCCGGCCGTATGTGATCGAGCCGCCCGCCAGCGATGCCCGGAGCAGCGGCACCGCCAGTGACCATCTCATCCAACCCGGCGAATCCTTCACCTTTGGGATCACCCTGTTCGGACCGGCCATCGAGGCCTTCGCCATCATCGTGATGGCCCTGAAGCTGGCCGAGAACCGCGGTATCGGGCGCTTTCTCGGCGCCACCGGCGGGCGCGGGCGCTTCAAGCTCGTCCGCGCGCTGGCCACGAATCCGCTCACCCGCATCACCCAGGAAATCCTGGCGCCAGGCGAGCGCAGGGTGATGCTCCCCCGCGTGTCGATCATCCCGGCCGACATTGCCGCCCAGGCCGCCCTCGACGCGAGCGGCCGGCCGGGCCGGTTGCGGATCCACTTCCACACCCCGGCCACCCTCAAGTCGAAAGGAGAGCTGATCCGCGAGCCCGTCTTTAGCGTGGTGATTCACCGTTTGATCGAGCGCCTGGGCGAATTGACCGCCCACCACGGTCGGCCGCCGCTGGCGTGCCTGCCCGCCGACCGCGAGGCTCGCAATGCGCTGCTCGGACTGGCCGATCAGGTCGCCCTGGTTGACAATCAGACCCGTTGGACTGAGCTGCGCGGTTTCAGCGACCGCACCCGCGCCCCGACCAATTTGAGCGGGATCACTGGCGCGGCCGATTACGCCGCCGCAGAGCCGGCGGTCGCCAATTTTGCCCCGTTTCTGGAGATTCTGCGCTGGGGCGAGGTCACCCACGCGGGCCAGAACGCCGTGAAGGGCAACGGGGTGATTCGGATTCAGATGGTTGAATGAGGTTTTCTCCCTCAACCTGGGGAGGCGGAGGCGGTCTGGAGCGGGCACACTCCGGGCATGACACAACCCAATACCACCCCGGCCGACACGGGCCTGGTCCAGCCCCTTGAAACGTTAATCGTTGAGGATTTTGGCGCCTATCTCGGCAAACACAGCGAACGCCTGCGGGTCAGCGTCAAAGGCGAGGTGAAGGCCGAGGCGCCCTTGATCTACCTGCGCCAGGTGCTGGTCAAGAGCCGGGGCGTCAGCGTGTCGAGCGACGCCATTTTCGCTTGCGCGGAGCGCGGGATCGCCCTGCATGTGGTCAGCTTTCATACCGGCGCGACCCTCTACACCGATGGCCTGACCGGCACCGCGATGACCCGCCGGGCGCAATTGACGGCCTTCGACGACACGCGAGGCGTCAACCTCGCCTTGGTGATCGCCGATGCCAAGCTGCGCAATCAAGCCGGCCTGCTCCGCTATCACGCCCGCAGCCGCAAGACCACGGATCCTGAGGCCGCCGAAGCGCTGAAGGTCATCGCCCATGAGATCGACGATCACCTGGCAGAGCTCGAGGAGCTTGGGACGCGCAAGGCGGCGAAGATCGACGCATTGCGTGGGGCGCTTCTGTCGGTCGAAGGCCGGGCGGCCCAGCGCTACTGGGCGGGGATCAAGCTCCTTGTCCCGGCCGAATTGAAGTGGGAGGGCCGCCGGCACCGCGGGGCCAAAGACGCCTTCAACAGCGGCTTGAACTACGGCTATGCGATCCTGGCCCGCCATGTCGAGCAGGCGATCGTGCTGGCCGGACTCGATCCGTTCGCCGGATTTGTCCACGTCGACCGGCCGGGCAAGCCCAGCCTGACCTTCGATCTGATCGAGGAATTCCGCCAGACGGTGGTGGACCGGACCCTGCTTGGGATGGTCAACCGAAACGTCGCCCTGCCCCTGACGGCGGAGGGGATGCTTGAGGACGGCGCCCGGCGCACCCTGGCCGCGGCCGTGATCGCCCGGATCGAGGAGAGCGGCGAGCGATACGAAGGCAAGCAGCGCACCCTGCGCGAGATCATCCAGAACCAGGCCCGCCACGTGGCCACGTATTTGCGGCGCGACCGGGATAGCCATACCGGATTCGTCGCCCGGTGGTGAGGGATGAACTGCATTCTGATCTACGACATTCCGTCAAGCCGGGAGGGCAATCGAATCCGGAGCAAGCTGGCCGACATCTGCATGGATTACGGGATGAACCGGATCCAGTACAGCGCATTTTGTGGCGACCTGTTGCGCACCCACCAGGAGGAACTGATTGGCCGGGCCCGGAAAAAGCTGGGGAACAAGCCGGGCAAAGTTTATCTATATCCGATTGGGGAGCGCG
>JBDSIP010000494.1:0-17322 GCA_039917915.1 Thermoflexales bacterium | reverse complement strand
CGAAAAGCGGCGCGCTGCCGCTGGCGTGGGCGGCCTTCAGCATTGGCCGGTTGGCCAGGTAGAAGATGCCTACGGTGATCAAAAGCGCGACCAGCGCGATCGGCCCGGTATTCACGACAAAATCATTGAAGTTGAAACCGAGCACGGTTCCGAGGATGACATTGGGCGGATCCCCAACCAGGGTCGCCGCGCCACCCGTGTTGGCGGCGCACACCTCCGCCACGATCAACGGCACAGGATCGATCTCAATCAGCCTGGCGAGGCGCACCGAGAGGGCCGACAGAAATAGCATGACGGTGATGCTGTCCATCAGACCGGAAAGCAGGCCGGCCATGAGCGGAAAGGCGATGAAGATGGCGGTTGGCTGGTAGTTTAGGCGGCGCGCCAATGTCGCGGCTAGCCAGCCAAAAAAACCGGCTTCCTTCAGAATCTCGATCAGGATGAACATCCCGAACAGCAGACCCATCGTCTCCCAATCCACAAAACTGAAGGCTTCCTTGAGATCGAAGACATTAACGACGACGAGGGTGACGCCGCCGAGCAGTGCAACTGCCTGGCGCGGAAAGCGCTCGGAGGCAATTGCCACATAGGAGACAACAAAGATGGCGATGGAAAGCACGAATTGTGGCATGAAGGATATGTGGGTGGAGGTTCCATATCCGGCGAGCATCAGGGGCCGACGGCGACAGAGGCGATTGTAGGGAGAATGTGAAGGTTGTCAACTCGTTTGTGGAATGCCGTCTACTATTCGCAGTCAGATATAATGCCAGGCGCTACGGCCACGTAGCCAAGTGGTAAGGCAAGGGTCTGCAAAACCCTTATGCGTCGGTTCAATTCCGACCGTGGCCTTTTCAAAGCCCGCGCCCTGGCGGGCTTTATGTTTACTTGAAGTCATCCTTAAACCGAGGGGCGAGATCACAATCCGCGCGCTTCGCGCGCGGATTGTGATCTCGAAGGATGTTTTTAGGATAGCTTCCAGCGAGCGGAAGCGCCGCGCCACAAACCATGAAGAGCGACGCCTCGCCAGCAATTCCATTCGCGCGCCTGACTGCGACGGCGCATGGACGAGTGCAGGGCGTCAATTTTCGGCAATCCGCCATGCGCGAAGCGTCTCGGCTCGGCCTGACCGGCTGGGTGATGAACCGCGACGATGGCGCGGTCGAAACGGTAGCCGAGGGCCTCCGGCCCGCCGTTGAGGCATACGCGGCCTGGCTGGCCAGGGGCCCGCGGACAGCCAGGGTGTCGCGCCTCGAAACACGTTGGACCGAGGCCAGCCGCGAGTTCGCCGATTTTCAAATGCGCTGGTATTGAATGCGTCCGCTTCCAGCGCGATATGCCCGGCTTCGCCGGGCATATCGCGCTGGAAAACTAGAACGGATACACCAATGGCGAGACGAGCAGAATGACGAGCGAGACGAGAATCGCCAATCCAAACCCAACCCGCGCGTAGTCTGAGGCGCGGTAATTGCCGACGCCCATCACCAGCAGGTTAACTGGGTGCGCAGTAGGCGTGAGAAAGGCGGCCCCGCTTGCCAGAGCGACAATCATTGCCATCGCCCGAGGATCCGCCCCCAGCGCCCGCGCCGCGCCTATGGCGATTGGAGCCATGATGACGGCCACCACCTGGGCCGAGAGCGCCTGCGAGAGCAGGAGGGTGATCACGAGCAGCCCCGCGGCAACGGCCAACGGTCCAAAGCCAGACAAAGCCGCGACAACGAGGCGTCCGGCCTCGGTGCCCAATCCCGTCCGGATCATGCCGATGCTGAGCGGCAGCATGCCGGCCACGACAAAAATCACCCGCCAGTCGATGGCGCGATAAGCCTCCTCCATCGAGATGCGCCGTGTGACCACGGTCGCCAGAAATCCCAGCATCATCGCTTCAGTGGGTGGCAGCCAGCCCGCGGCCGCCACCAGCAGCGTCGCGGCAAAGATGAATGCCGACAGGGCTGCTTCACCCAGATTCAGCCGTACGGGTTGCTCAGAACGCAGCACGAGCAGTTCGGGATCCCGGCGAAGAAGGCCCAGGCTGCGCGGTCCAGCGTGGATCAGCAGGGCGTCCCCATATTGCAGCGACAGATCGGCCACATCAGTCCGGACCGGACGGCCATCGTGCCAAACCGCGACGACATTGGCCTCGTACCGTCCGCGAAATCCTAAATCGCGCAAGGTTTGGCCCGCATAGCGCGAACGCGGGGGCAACACGACTTCGAGCCAGGCTGGCCCGCCTGCGCTTAGCTCGCGCAAGGCGGCGTCCGGTAGCTCGGCGGTCATGCCTGGCCCTGCCAACTGAGCCGTGCGATCCGCGCGCCCGACCAGCACCAGCGCATCGTCCAGGCGCAGGACTTCATCGGGAGCGGGCGACCAGATAAAGCGTCCGCGCCGCAGCACTGCCAGGACCGTCAAACCCAGGCGCTCCCCGATGCCCGAAGCCTGCAACGTCTGGCCAGCAAGCGCGCCATCGGGGCCGATGCGGAACTGAACGATGCGCTCGCTCAGCGCGTATTGAACGGTAAGCTCCGGGAGCGGCTCAGGCGCCGCGAGAGCATCGACCTCGCCCAAACCCGTCAAAAGGCGCCGCCCCACGGTCAACATATACAAAACACCCGCAAGAACTATCGGCAGCCCAACCAGGAAAAAGTCAAGCAGGCCATACGGCCGGTAACCGGCTTCGCGCAGGGCGGCGCTGACCACCAGGTTACCGGTCGTCAACAGGGTAGCCATGCCGCCCAGGCTCGTTGCGAACGCAAGCGGCATCATGAGGCGGGCCTGCGGCACTCTGGCCCGCGCCGCCGCGTCGCTGACCGGCGGCAGCAAGACAGCCGCTGCCGCGACGTTGTTCATAAACAAGGACAGAAAAGCACCGCCAGCCATTGTCCCGATAAGCAAACGGGTTTCGTCTCCTCTGCCGAGGCGCGAGAGCGCCGTCGTGATCAGACGCGTCGCGCCACGCTGGGTCAAGCCCTGCGTAATGACAAAGAGCGCAATCAGGGTCAGGACGGCCGGATGGCTGAATCCGGATAGGGACTCCTCGGGTGTGACGACCCCGGTCAGGCCCAGCGCCAGGGCCACGCCCAGCGCGATGACGTCCGGACGCAGGCGATTTGCCAGCAGCAGGGCAACCGCCGCCAGCAGGATGATGATCAGCGCAATCATGCGAATGGGCATTGTATGCGCCCCGAAGTTCTCCCACTACAATCGCCCGTCATGGATTTGATCATCTTCGCCACGCCATTTTTCAGCGAGAACGCCCAACGGTTTCTAAGCGTCTTTGCCGATATGCCGGTCCGGTTGGCGGTGATCAGCCAGGATCCGCAGGAACTCCTTCCGGCCGCGCTGCGCGAACGTTTCGTCGGGCATTGGCGTGTCGCTGATGCGCTCAGCCTGAGCCAGGTGACCTGGGCGGTGAGCGAACTCGCCCGCCAACACGGCCGCGTGCGGCGCCTGATCGCGGCAAGCGAGCAAATGCAGGACGCCGTCGCGGCGGCCCGCGAGAAGCTCGGAATCGAAGGGATGCGGCCCGAGACGACCCGCAACTTCCGGGACAAGGCCCGGATGAAATTCCTGTTTCGCCAGGCCGGCGTGCCGTGCGCGAGGTATCAGTGCGTTGTCGCCGAGGACGAGGCCTTTCGCTTTGCCGAGGCAACCGGCTACCCGCTGATTATCAAGCCCCTCGACGGCGCCGCATCGCAAGCGACCTTCAAAATCGACAACGCGACCATGTTGCGAGATGTGGTGCGGGCCAGCGGACCCAGCGCCGCGAATCCACTTCAGCTCGAGGAGTTCGTCACCGGCGAGGAGCATTCTTTTGAGACCGTTACCATCCAGGGCAAACCAGTCTGGCATTCGCTGACCCGCTATCTCCCCACCCCGCTCGACGCCATGCGCAACCCGTGGATTCAGTGGCGGGTGATTCTGCCGCGCGAGATCGACACAGCCCAATACGACGATATCCGGGCGGTCGGACCGCAAGCGCTACGGGCGCTCGGGATGGGCACGGGCCTGACGCATATGGAGTGGTTCCGGCGTCAGGACGGCAGCCTGGCGATCTCGGAGGTCGCTGCCCGCCCGCCCGGGGCGCAGATCGTCACGCTGATGTCGCGCGCCCATGACATCGACCTGTACGCGGCCTGGGCCAGACTGATGGTCTTCGATGAGTTCACCCCGCCGCCGGCGCGCAATAACGCCGCCGGCGCGGCCTTTCTGCGCGGCCTTGGCTCGGGCAGGGTGCGCGCCGCGCACGGCCTCGACGCGGTCCTGGCCGAGCTCGGCGACCTGGTCACCGACGTTGGACGGCCCAGGATCGGACAGGAGCAGTCGCGCAGCTACGAGGGCGAGGGTTACGTCATTGTCCGCCACCCGGAGACACGCGTCGTTGAGGACGCGCTGCTCAAGATCGTGTCAAGCGTGCGGGTCGAGCTTGTCGCGTAGGGTTTTCCTGATGCCGTGCGCACTGGCTTCGCCAGTTCGCACGGCATCAGGTATTCATCTGGCAGGCGTCTGCAGCAGCGTGATCGCCACCGTCATGAAGTTATAAAGGAAATGGGTCAGCACGCAGATCAGCGTGCTGCCCGTCCAGCGCCGGACGAGGGCCAGGGCAAACCCGAGGACCAGCACAAGCGCGGTGGCTGGACTAAGCAAGTATTGGCTGTGCAGCAGGGCAAACAGCAGTGTCGGAAGCACAATTCCGAGCTTGGGCTGGAGGGCGCCCCGAAAAAGCGTCTCCTCGCTTACGCCGGCGATGCCGCCGATGGCGAAGGCGGCCAGCAACCCAGAGCCTGTCAAGCCTCCCAACACAGCGTTGCCAAGCTTGCCGATCTCCTCATACCCGCGCGGGTCGAGGGCCAGCCACGCGCTCGTCACCACCAGGGCCAACAGAATCAGTCCGAGCGCCAGTGGAAAGACCAACAGCAATTGGGCGGGTTTGCGCAAGGTCAAACCGAGCCGTTCGAGCGCCTCGCGCGGCGTGCGGCGAATCAGCAGCCCGACGCCGAGCAGCGCCGGCGGCAACAGCGTGAACAAATTCGTTACCAGGGTCCACCAACTGTTCTGGCGGAGCTGGGCGGCCAGCGCATCCGACATCCCAGTCAGGAGCGGCGCGCTGATCGCCAGATTTGCGCCAGCCAGCCCGAGCGCGGCCAGGGTCATTGACAACGCAGTGACGTCCATGATGGCGTCGGGCTGAATCGGGAACAGGCGCGCGGCAAAGCGCCGCACCGGCGGCGCCAGAACGATTGATCCCGCTGCCGCGCCGGCAATCAGGAGCGGGCCCGCGACTACAAACGCGCCATCCAGGCCGCGGATCTGATCAAAGGCCGCCGCCGGAACCTGGCCGCTGGCGACCATGATCGGAATCAGAAACGCCACCCCGATCAGAGCCAGACCGCTCAACGCCACCAGGCTATAGATCAGGAGAAGATAGACGTAGGCCCACACCTTCAACCGTGGATCGCGCGCGGCAAAATTCGACAGGAGGATTCCCAGCATGAGCGGTGAGACGAGCACGAGCGTGCCGAGGAGTGTTTCCATGCATCGCCTACAGACCCTGGATCTTCTGGATGAGCTCGATGTGCTTGTCGATCTGCGTCTCCCGGCCCAGGTAGGGTCCGTAAGGATCCGTCACTTCGCCGTCGTCGCGCAGGATGCGCAACGTATTCAGAACACCATTCGCAAGGACATCAAAATCGTATCCACCCTCCAGAACCGCCATCAACCGGCCCTCGCAGAATTCATCCGCGAGTTTCGAAAGCCGCCGGCCCATGTCGGCGAAACCCGACAGAGACGCGCGCATGCGGACCTGGTAGAGCTGCTCTTTCCAGTGCGCGTCGTAGCCGGCCGAAATGATGATGAACTGGGGGCGATACCGGCGCGCGGCCGGTACAACGATCGAATCCCACACCATCGAGAATCCCATGTCGCTCACGCCCGGCGGGAGCGGCACATTGATGGTCGTCCCCTTCCCCGCCCCCCAGCCGATTTCGTCAGCCTCGCCCGAGCCCGGGTAGAGCGGTGACTGATGGGTCGACACATACAGCACGCGCGGATCGGAGTAAAAGATGCGCTGGGTGCCGTTGCCGTGGTGGACATCCCAGTCGACGATCATCACCCGCTCGAGGCCGAACTCGTCCAGCGCGACCCGAGCCGCGAAGGCCGTGTTGTTGAACAGACAGAACCCCTCGCCATGGTCGGCAAAGGCGTGGTGGCCGGGCGGGCGAACGAGCGCAAACGCGCGCTGGACGTCACCCCGCAATACCGCCCGGGCCGAGGCGATCGTCGCGCCTACTGCCAGCGCTGCCACATCGAACGACTCCTCGACCGCGTAGGTGTCGGCGCCGACCATCCCGCCGCCGTGGATGCAAAAGCGATCAAGCTCATCGATGTAGGCGCGGTCGTGAATCAGGGCGAGGGTGTCCTTGGAGGCGGTCGCAAAGGCGATCGGGCTGAGCGCGCTGAGCATGCCGCTGCTCTCGAGCAGGGACATCACCGATTCGAGGCGGCCCCTGCATTCTGGGTGATCCCAGTAATCATGTTTGAGGAACTCGGGAGAGTAGGCGTAACCGACAGTGCGCATAGCAGAAGCTTATTTGACAGAACCGGGCACGCGCTTGGCGGCATCACGACGCGGATCACGAATTAAAAACAGCACGAGGAACGATCCAACCGCGAGGGTAAGCCCGTTTGCAACGAACGGCGCGCTCGGGTTGATGTCATACAGCGGGCCCATGGCCAGTGGCCCGATGACCCGACCGACGGAAAGGGCAAAAGTGTAGAGGCCGAAACCAAACCCGCGTTGCTTTCCGCCGCTCAGATCCGCCACAAGGGCCTGCTCGGCCGGTGTGGCGGCCGAGTAGCACACGGCCTCGAGCGTAGCGAAACTGGCCAGAAAGATCGTGGCGGCCGTCCCCGACAGAAATGGGATAAACAGCGAAAACACGCCGCTCACGACCAGCGCTACGATCATCGGCAGCTTCCGGCCATAACGGTCGGCGATCACACCCATCCGGGAGGGCAGAATGCCCCACATCAACGCCGCCGGGGCATACGCAATGGCGAGCAGGAGCAGATTCTTCGAGATGTGATCCTGAATGAACTGAAGGATGAAGGGCGCAATACCCGACCACGAGGCACTGGTGATCAGGACAATGATCATCAGCACATACAGTTGACGCGATATGCGGCCGTCCGGTTTGGGCAACCCCGTCTCCAACTCCACCCGGACATGGGTGTCCTCAATCCGAAACCAGGCCAGCGCGAAAGCGGCCACGCATCCCAGCGCGCAGACAATGAAAATGATCGCCCAGGCCATTGTCGTGATCCGCAATTCGCCGCTCGGGTTGAAGCCGGTGAAGAGCAGGGCGGGAACCGCAACGGCCAGGCCGATGTAACCGCCCCGGTACTGGGCCTGTTCGGTGCCTCCAAAACTGCCGCCGCGCCCGGCTTCGGCCGCCAGATCGGCCGTCATGGCGTAAGCGACCAGAAGCAGGGTGCCCAGCCCAAATCCGCGCAAGATACCCGCCGCCAGCAAGAGTTCGACCCGCGTCGAGAATGCATACACCAGCATGCCGAGTCCGGTCATCGCAATCGCGAGTAGCAGGAAATTCCGACGCCCGTAGCGGTCAAGTCCGCGCCCGATGAGCGGCCGCGAGAGTGCCGAAAATAGATAGCCGGCCGAGATCACGAGCCCGGTTTCCGTTCCGCGCGCGTTGATTTCTTTCAAGTAGATCGGAAGCGCGGCTTCGAGGATGGCGTACGAAAAGGAAGACAGGGCAATTACCAACCGCAGGAGACGCAGTTGTCGTAGTGTGCGTTCGGGGTGCGCTACAGTATTAACCATAGGAAATTCGTCCGCAATTCTACCCGGGCAAGTAACGGCATAATGGCACCTTATGCTCTCACCTGGCGCGCGCTCTCTTTTCGTTGGTCTTGTCCTGGCCCTGTCGGCCTGTGGCCCGCCCGCCGCCAGCTTGCGCCCCGTGGTCGAAGTGATCGCCCCGGCGAATGGCGCGCGAATTGCGCAGGGTGAGCGCATCGGTTTGCGCGTGTCCGGAGCGGCCAGCGCCGGGATCGACCGGTTTGAGGCCCGACTTGGCAGCACCCTGCTCATTTCGGTTCCTGTCGCCGGGGCCCCCTGGGCGGCTTCGGCCGTGCTGAATGTGCTGCCTCCGGCGGCCCCAAACGTAACGCTCAGCATTTTCGTTGTTGATCGCGCCGGCGTTTCGAGTGATCCGGTCTTTTTCTCAATCAACGTGGCCCCCGGCGCGGCAACCCCGGTCCCAGCGGCCACGTTGGTGACTCGTTCAACAGCATGCGCCGCCAATAGCGCCTTCGTCGCTGATGTCACCATTCCCGATAACACGCCCGTGTCGGCGGGCCAGTCGTTCACCAAGACGTGGCGGCTGCGCAACAGCGGGCCATGCGCGTGGGATCTCGGTTACGCGTTTGCCTTCGTCGACCGGGACGCGCTCGGCGCGCCGTCGAGTGTATTGGTCGGGCCAGCCGCGACCGGCGCCACGTTCGAAGTAAGCGTCCCATTTATCGCCCCGGCCACAGCCGGGATCTACACCAGCACGTGGCAATTGCGCAACCCGGATGGCAAGCTTTTTGGCGTGCGGGTATATGCCCAGATCCGGGTGCCCTGAGCCAAATCGATGAGCGTATCGACGCGAATGTTCCTGTGTGGATTCATGGCCAGCGGCAAGTCCACCCTTGGCCGAATGGCAGCCCAGACCCTGGGCTACGACTTCATCGACACTGATCACGAAATTGAACGGTCCGCCGGCATGCCCATCTCCGACATCTTTTCCCGCGAGGGCGAAGCGGGCTTCCGACGTCGGGAGACGGCGCTGGTCGCCGATCTGATCAGCCGGCAGCGTATCGTTGTTGCGACGGGCGGCGGGATGGTTGTAAACGCGGCAATTCGCGACACGCTCAAACATAGCGGACCGTGTGTGCGGCTCACCGCGACCCCAGCCGAATATGCCCGGCGTCTTGGACCGCATGCCGCGGAGCGCCGGCCGATGCTGCAGGCGGCAGACCTCACCCAGCGCATCACGGAGCTCCTGGCCGAACGCGAACCGGCATACGGCGACCTGCATTACACCCTGGATACCAGCCTGGATTCGCCCGAGGTGCTCACCCAGCGCCTGGCCCGGATCGTCCTGGCCGAGCATGAGCGCCTGCCAGTTCGAACTCCCGGCGGCGGCTCCTATGACATCGTCCTCGGGCGCGGTCTGATCGACCAGCTCGGGCCCATGCTTGCCGGGCGCGGCTGGGCTCGGCGTGCCACGATCATCACCGATACCGATGTCGGACCGTTGTACGCTCCGGCCGTTCAGCGCGCGCTGGGCCAGGCCGGCATGGACAGTTTTGTCGCGACGATGCCGGCCGGCGAATCGGCCAAGCATTTGCGGACAGTCGAGGACCTGTATCGCGCGCTGGCCGAAGGCGGCGTCGATCGAAACACACCCGTCATCGCGCTCGGCGGCGGCGTGGTTGGCGACACGGCAGGATTCGTCGCGGCAACCTACCTGCGCGGGTTGCCCTTCGTCCAGGTCCCCACCTCGCTCCTGGCGATGGCCGACTCCAGCATCGGCGGCAAGGTCGGGGTGGACACGTCCTTCGGCAAAAACCTCGTCGGGGCATTCAAACAGCCCGAGCTCGTCGTCGCCGATCTGGCCACGCTGGCGAGCCTGCCTGCGGTTGAGCGCCAATGCGGGTTGGCCGAAATCATCAAGGCCGGACTCATCGACGGCGGCGACGCATGGGCGCGGGCGCAGACGATCAGCCAGTCCAGCCCGGTTACAGCACCCTTGCTCGACGCGATACGGCTCAAGCGCCGGATCGTCGAAGAGGATCCCTTTGAGCAGAACAAGCGCGCCTGGCTCAACCTAGGACACACGTTTGGGCATGGTCTGGAATCGTGGAGCGAATTCCGGATCAAGCACGGGCAGGCGGTCGCGTTGGGCCTCGTGTGCGCGGCGCGGGCCTCGATCACGCTTGGCCTGTGCGACCCGACCCTTGAAGGCGACGCCATCCGGGCCCTGGCCGCGGCAGGTCTGCCCACGACGCTGTCGGCGCTCGGCTTGCACTTGACCTCTGAGGACGTCGACGCGGTCTGGAAGCGCATGGGCAGCGACAAGAAGCGCAAAGGCGGCGCCCTGCGTTACGTCCTGCTCCGCGCTGTGGGCGACCCGGTCGTGACCGACAAGCTGTCCGAGGCCGATGCTCGGGCGATCCTGGCTCGGATTTAGGTTTTGAAGGGGGTAGCCGACGGCTCTGTCGTCGGTTACCCCCTTCAAAGAAATCACACGATTCATATCGTCTATCATCTCCAGCATGTCCAAAATCCTGGTCCTGCATGGCCCCAACCTGAACCTGCTGGGCACGCGCGAGCCCGGCGTATATGGGCGCGTCACGTTGGGCGATATCAACGCCCGGCTGCAGGCCGCGGCCGCCGCCCGCGGCGCCGAGCTTCGTATTCTGCATTCGAACCACGAGGGCGTCCTGATTGACGCCATCCAGGCGGCAGCCGGATGGGCCGATGGCATCCTGATCAACCCCGGCGGCTTGACCCACACCAGCGTGGCGCTGCGCGACGCGCTGAGCGGGGTTGGCCTGCCGGCAGTCGAGGCTCATCTCTCAAACATCTACGCGCGTGAGACGTTCCGCCATCACTCGTACGTGTCGGCGGTCTGCGTCGGGACCCTGGCCGGCTTTGGCTGGCGCAGCTATCTGCTGGGCCTGGCGGGGCTGCTTGACCATTTGGAGAACTGAAATGACAGACATCAATACGACGATTACGGCCGTGACCGTGTTCGAAGACCGCGCCCGCGTGACCCGCTCCGGCAAGGCGCGTTTGGCAGCCGGGTCGAACGTCCTGGTGCTGGGCGGTCTGCCCACCTCCCTGGACGGCGGCTCGGTTCGGGTAAAGGGCCGCGGCAATGGGGCCCGCATCGCCGGATCCGAAGTGGCCGTCGCTTTCCTGGCGCGGCCCGCATCGGGTAATGCCGTCGAACTGCAGGCCGCGCTCGACGCATTGCGGGATCAGGACGTTGCGATTCTGGACGAGATTGCGGCCGCCTCGGACCGCCTCGAAATGCTCAAAACCCTGCGCGACAACAGCGGTCCGCGCTTTGCCCGGGCCATCGCGAACGGCAAAGCGACGATCGACACCTTGCGGCCAGTGGCTGGATACCTGGCCGACGAGTATGCCGCGGCGCTGGCTCAAAAACGATCCCTGAATGTCAAACGGCGCGAACTTGCCCGCGAAATCAAGGCCGCCGAGGACAGGTTGCGCCAGGCCGGATCGACGACGCGGGTCGAGAGCCGCGAGATTCGGATCGATGTCGACAGCGCCGCGGGCAGCGACGCCGAGTTCGAGGTCTCATATGTGGTCAGTGGAGCCTCGTGGGCGCCGATTTACGATACCCGGCTGAGCGGGGCGAAACTTACGCTGACTTACTTCGCCCAGGTCCAGCAGACGACCGGCGAAGACTGGCCGGCCTGCGCCTTGTCTCTCTCGACGGCCCAGAGCGGAACCGGCGGCGACATCCCAGAACTGGATCCGTGGTACATCGCCAAATACGAACCGCCCGTCGCGATGCCCAAGCGCATGATGGCCCGCCACGCAATGGCCGCGCCCGACGATCTGGCAGTAAGCGCGGCTCCGATGCCTGCGATGATGGTCAATGAGCAGCCTCCGGAATTCTATCGGATGCCCGAACCCCAGGCAGTGGTCGAAAGCGCCGGCATCGCGGTGAGTTATCACGCCCAACGCCCGGTCGCGATCGCCTCCAACGGCACGAAACGCAAGGTTCTGATCGGCGAGGCCACCCTCGACGCGATGTTGGACTACGTCAGCGTGCCCAAACTCGGAGAAGAGGCCTATCTGCGAGCGAAGGCCAAGAACACGTCCGAGCTCGTGTTCCTGCCGGGCTCAACCAATGTCTTTCACGACGAAGAAATGGTCGGGACATCGTCATTCGAAGAGCCAATCATGAAGAACGGCGATATCGAGCTGCAGCTGGGGATAGATGATCGCATCCGGATCTCCCGCGAGCTCACCCAGCGCGACACTGGCAAAACGTTCATCGGCAACACGCGCCGGCTGACGTTTGGCTATCGGATCAAGGTCAGCAACACACGCGAAAGCGCGGTCAAGGTAAGCGCGCAGGACCAGATGCCGGTCAGCCGGCACGAGGACATCAAAGTCCGCCTGGCCGAGGCCCTCCCGAAGCCGATTGAGGTGAGCGATCTCAACCTGCTCAAGTGGGAGCTCGACGTACCGGCCGGCGCGAGCCGCGAAATCACGTTTACCTACACGGTCGAGCACCCACGCGACATGCAGGTTACCGGGTTGGAATGACGCGAGTCAAGATCTGCGGAAACACCCGGCTAGAGGACGCCCGCCAGGCGGTCGAGGCCGGGGCCGATCTGCTCGGCTTCATCTTCTACCCGAAGAGTCCGCGCAAGATCAGCATCGGGAATGCGCGGGCAATCAGCCGGGCCCTGCGCGGCAGGGCCATCCTGGTCGGTGTCTTTGTGAACGATCCGATTGAGGAGGTTGAGGACACCCTGGCCGAGGCCGAGCTCGATCTTGCCCAGCTCCACGGCGATGAAACGCTGGCCACCGTGGCGGCCTTTGGGGGCGCCGCGTTCAAGGCCATGAAGGGAGCGATGGCGGCGGGCGCGAGCGCGGAAGAGTATGCCGGCGCAGGACCGACCGAACCGAACTGGCCGCAACTGATGCTCGATGCTGACCACGCCACACTGTATGGCGGAACCGGCCAACGCGCCAATGAAGGGCTGGCGGCCTTGCTCGCCCGGCAGCATCGGCTGTTGTTGGCCGGCGGGCTCACCCCGGACAACGTGGCCGCCGCCATCGCTGCCGTGCGGCCGTGGGGGGTCGATGTGGCCAGCGGGGTCGAGGCTGAACCCGGGCACAAGGACCACGCGCGGGTTACCGAGTTTATCGCGCAAGCTCGAAAGCAAGATATGCGTGAATCGGCATGAATCTGCGGACAACGGCCCGACCGGGGATAATGCCGACCATCTTGCAATCGACTTCGACCCCACCTACCGATTCGCTGCGCGACCGATGGCCCGACGCGCGCGGCAAATACGGCCCGTATGGCGGCCGCTTTGTGCCGGAAACGCTGATGCCCGCCCTCGACGACTTGACCGAGGCGTGGGAAGAGTTTCGCTACGATGCCGCCTTTCAAGCCGAGTACCAGGGGCTGCTTACGACCTATGTTGGGCGGCCCACCCCGCTCTCGCATGCCAAGCGGCTGAGCGCGCAACTTGGCGGGGCGCAGATTTACCTCAAACGCGAGGATCTCACCCATACCGGCGCGCACAAGATCAACAACGCCCTCGGCCAGGCGCTGCTGGCCAAGCGAATGGGCAAGACGCGCATCATCGCGGAGACCGGAGCCGGCCAACACGGGGTCGCCACCGCCACCGCCTGCGCGTTGCTCGGGCTGGAATGCATCGTCTACATGGGTATCGTCGACATGGCCCGCCAGGAGCCCAATGTTTTCCGGATGCGCCTGCTGGGCGCCGAGGTGCGCGGCGTCACAAGCGGCACGCAGACGCTCAAGGACGCGGTCAACGAGGCCATCCGCGACTGGGTGACCAACGTCGGGGACACCTACTACATCATTGGCAGCGCGCTGGGGCCGCATCCGTATCCGCTCATGTGCCGCGAATTTCAGTCGGTAATCGGGATCGAGGCCCGGGCCCAGATCCTCAACCAGGCCGGGCGCCTGCCCGATCAGGTGATCGCCTGCGTCGGCGGGGGCAGCAACGCGATCGGGATCTTCCATCCATTTTTGGATGACCCTGTCCGCCTGGTCGGGGTTGAGGCCGGCGGTTACGGGCCAGCGACGGGCAAGCACGCCGCGCGCTTCGCCGATGTGCCGCTTGACTCGGGCGTGTCGGGACGCTCGGGCGTCTTCCAGGGCATGCGGACCCTTGTGTTGCAAAACGCCGACGGCCAAATCGCCGAGACGCATTCAATCTCGGCCGGGCTTGACTACGCCGGGATCGGACCGGAGCATGCGCTCTTGCATGACACCAAACGGGTCGAATATGTGTTCGCCAACGACGACGAAGCGCTAAACGCCTTTCAAACGTTGTGCAAGATTGAGGGCATCATCCCGGCGCTCGAGTCGTCGCACGCGGTCGCGGAGGCTCTCAAGCGCGCCCCAGCGATGCGCCCGGATCAACTGCTGCTGGTCAACCTGAGCGGACGCGGCGACAAGGACCTGAACACGGTCCTGAAGGCGCTCCACATGGAAGGCCCGCGGGCATGATCAACGACAAAGACCTCGCCCTCGTCATCGACTTGAAAGAGAAACAGCACCTGATCACGATCCGGGCCGGGGCCAAGTTCGAGACCCACCACGGAATCATTCTGTATGACGCGATGATCGGGTTGCCGTGGGGGAGCATCGTGCACTCGACGCTTGGGCACCCTTATCTCATCGTCAAGCCAGGCACCGCCGATTTGATCCGCCATATCAAGCGCAGCTCACAGGTGATCTTCCCCAAGGACAGCGCCTATTTGCTGATGAAGATGAACGTCAAGCCCGGGATGCGCGTCCTCGAGAGCGGCTGTGGCAGCGGCGGGATGACCCTGGCCCTTGCGACGGCCGTCATGCCCCATGGGCGAGTGTACTCGCAGGAGATCCGTGAGGATTTTATCGCCCTGACCAAACGCAACATGGAGAAGGTCGGACTGTCAGAGTATGTCACCTTCATCCTGGGCGATGGCACCCAGGGCTTCCAGGTCGAGGAGCCTGTCGACGCCGTCTTCATCGACATGCCGATGCCCGAGACCTGCGTGTCGCAGGCCCGCAAGGTGCTCAAGGACGGCGGCTTTTTCGCTTCGCTGGTCCCGACAGCGAATCAGGTTTCGGCCTTGCTGCACGCGCTCGACCAGGAGGCATTCGGGCTGATCGAGGTCGAAGAGGTTATCACCCGCGGCTACAAGACCAACCCGGATCGATTCCGGCCCAAGGACCGGATGATCGCCCACACTGGCTACCTCATTTTCGCCCGGGCGATGGTCAAGGCGCAGAACAACCTGAGGGTCTCGCTCAAGCGCCGATCGGTCGAAAGCGTGGACGCCGAGACCGCGCTCGATGGCGAAGATGCGACGCAAGAGGTTGAATGACAGCGCTCGATGTCGCATTACTGATTGCGCTGAGCGCGATCTGGGGCGCGTCGTATCTCTTCATCCGAGTGGCCGGGCCGGCTTTCGGTCCCTTTGCCCTGATTGATATCCGGGTGTGGCTGGCCGGGTCCGCCCTCGTGCCGGTGGCGCTGGCGGCCCGCCAAATGCCCGACTTGCGTGGGCGCTGGCGCGACTACCTGTTGCTGGGGGCCATCAATGCGGCCATCCCCTTTACCCTGATCACGATTTCGGTCGGCAATCTCAACGCCTCGATCTCATCGATCCTGAACGCGACCACGCCCCTGTGCGCGGCAGTCGCGGCAGCCCTCTGGCTGAAAGAGCGCCTCACACCGGTCAAGATCGCCGGGATGGCGCTCGGGCTGGCCGGCGTCGTCGCGCTGGTTGGACTCAATCCGTTGGAGATGACGCCGGTCCGGCTGCTGTCGGTAGGCGGTTCATTACTCTCGGCGATGTGCTACGGCGCGGGCGGGGTGATCGCGCGCAAACGTTTTGCGGGCACGCCGTCGCTGGCGCTGACGATCGGCCAGCAGCTTTCGGCCGGGGCCATTCTGCTGCCGCTGGCCTTGCTTGCCCCGCCACCGCGCGCGCCCACCGAAGGCGAGGTTGGCGCGTTGCTGGCGCTGGCGCTGATCTGCACCTCCCTGGCGTATCTCATTTACTTCCGGCTGGTGGCCCGGGTCGGGCCGGCCCGCACGCTGCTGGGAACGTTCCTGATCCCCTTCTTCAGCCTGTTCTGGGGGGTGATCTTTTTGGGCGAGCCGGTCAACACCGGGATCGGCCTGGGCCTAGTCCTGATTTTGGCCGGGATGGCCCTGGCAACCGGTCTGGTCGGCGAGCGGCGGACGCAGGCGGCGACATGACGGGCACGGGTGGCTTTCTGGCCGGGAGCGATCTCAGCCCCAATTCGCTGGAACGGGCCCGCTTGCGCCTGGAAGGCCGCTACATCGATCTGACAAGCAGCAATCCCACTCGCAACGGACAACTCTTTCCCGCTGACATATTGGCGGCCGCCGCGGCGGGGTATTGGCCAAACCGCCGCTACACGCCCGACCCGCGCGGCCACCTGCCCGCGCGCGAGGCCATCGCCGCCTACTATGTGTCCCGTTCCGCAAAATCCTGCCTATCAGCCACATCCACGTTTCTGGCGGCCAGCACCAGCGAGGCCTACAGTCTGCTCTTCACCCTGCTCGCCGCGCCGGGTGACAACCTGCTCGCCCCGCGGGTGAGTTACCCGCTGTTCGAGCTGCTGGCCGATATGCGCGGGATCGCGCTGAGGCC
Source organism: Thermoflexales bacterium (assembly GCA_039917915.1). GTDB lineage: Bacteria > Chloroflexota > Anaerolineae > J036 > Brachytrichaceae > Brachythrix. The sequence continues at coordinate 851 of JBDSIP010000494.1, read as the reverse complement.
ATACGACCTCATTGAATCGAGCGGTTGGGCCATCGACGAGGACAGCTTGCTCGACCAGGTCGACGCGCGCACGCGGGGCATCCTCATTGTTGCGCCCCACAACCCGACCGGGATGATCGTCGAGCGCGCCCTGCCCGCCCTCACCCAACTGGGGCTGCCGGTCATCTGCGACGAGGTTTTCGCTGAATTTGCCTATGCGAAGGGCCGCGCGCCGGTGTTCTCCGCGCTGCACCCCGAGTTGCCCGTGTTTGTCCTCAACGGGATCAGCAAAATGTTCGCCCTGCCCGATCTCAAGCTGGGTTGGATTGGCTTAAACCCAGCGGCGGAGGCAATCTATGGCCAGCGATTGGAAGTCCTCAACGACACCTTTCTCGGGGCGAGCGGATTGATCCAGTCGATGGTTCCGGCTTTGTTTGGCCAAGGGCTGGCTTTTACCGAAGCGATGACGGCTGCCGTGCGGGATAACCTCGATTTCGCGCTGGAGGCGCTGTCAGAGTCGCCCCGCTTGCGTGCGCGCGCGCCGGCCGGGGGTTACTACCTCTTTCCGAGCGTGTTCGGCTGCAATGACGAAGAGGCCCTGGTCCTCGACCTGCTCGAGGCGGGCGTGCTCGTTCACCCCGGCTACTTCTACGGGGCCGACGCGGGCTGCCATCTGATGATCTCGTGCCTGACCGAACGCAGCGTCCTGGCCGAAGGGCTGGACCGGCTGGTGCGGGCGTTGAAGTAGGCGCAGCCTTTAGGCTGCGGGACTCGCATGGGCTGCAGGACTCGCATGGTCTGCGGGACTCTCATGGGCTGCGCGACCCCCATGGGCTGCGCGACCCCCATGGCGCAGCGCGACCCCCATGGCG
>JBDSIP010000493.1:0-12184 GCA_039917915.1 Thermoflexales bacterium | reverse complement strand
ACGACGGAGAAGTTCGCGCTCGCGCCGCGCTGGACCGGCAGCGCGGCCGGGGCCAGGCTGAGGATGTGGGCGGCGCTGACATACAGAGGCGGGATCGCGATGCGATTGCGGCCGGCTCCAACGGTGTAGCTCACCACACTGCCTTCGCTCACCCGGCGAACCTCGCCCGGCTGCACCCCGGCCAACACCGCGTCAAAGCGCGTCTCGCGGCTGGACTCATACCAGTAATGACTGTAGCCCCAGCGGTAGACCGGATTGACGTCGGTGTAAGCCCGGCTGAACGAGCCCGGCACAACCGTCATGCTCGGGGCGATGGTGTGCGACACCTCGATGTAGTAGACGGGCGCCGGCGAGTCCAGCGGAGACTGGGTCCGATACGTGTTGTGATACGCCCAACTGTCCGGCTCGCGCGGCGGCACGCTCAGGTCGTCGTTGATATTGGTGATGTGATAGCTGTGCTGGTTCCAGATCGATCGCGAGGACGCCCAGCCTTGGTCAAAACCGAGCGCGACAAGCTGATTGTTGTCAACCAGGACCAGTTCGGCGTGGCCGTCGGCATCCACGTCTGCGATGACGGGGGTCTCGTTCACGGTCCCGCTGTTGATGGTCTCGTCGTTGAACAGGATTTCGCCCGTCCGGCCTGCATAGATCGTCGTTCCGGAAAGATAGCCATTCCAGACCACCTCATACGCGCCATCCCCATCCAGATCGAGCACCGCCACACCCGCGCTCGAGTTGGTGGTGTCCCTTGCCGGCTGCGACCAGAGCAGGCTGCCATCGTGATTGAGGACGAAGACGCGCCCGTCTTCAACGCCGGGGCTGGTCTTTGAGAAGATCACGAGCTCGGGCAAACCGTCGTCGTCGCCATCCAGATCCGCGACGGAAACCGTGCTTGGGTAGATTCCGCCCGTTGTGTAGACCCATTTGAGGGTGAGGTCGTTCTCGTAGGCCGCGATGATTCCCGTCCAGCCGATGATGATCTCGGGCAGCCCGTCGGCGTCGATGTCGGCCACCGCCGGCGCGCCGTAATGATCGAGACCGCTGGACCGGGTGTAGGCCAGGGTCATCGACACGCCGTTGTTGTGGAACGCATAGAGGGTCTGCCCGGACGCCACGATGATGTCCAACCGGCCGTCGCCGTTCAGATCGGCCAGCACCGGCATGCGCGGGCCAGGCGCCGTGGTAGGCAGGGTGTACGTCCAACTTGAAACGCCATCGGGCTGAACAATGTGAATCCGGCGCGTGACCGGGAAGCCGTAATCGTCGTGGACGGCAACGATTTCGGGGGCATCGTCGTCGTCGAGGTTGCCCGTCGCCGAAGCGCTGGCCCAGGTTCCGCGAACTCCCTGGTTCCACCACATGAGCGTGCCGTCGTTCTTGTAGGCCCGCAAGCCGCTGCTGCTGTCCACGACGATTTCCGCGTCGCCGCCGCCGTCAAGATCAACAATCAGCGGCGCGCCGGTCCCGCCGCAGATTGCCCCGCCCGTGCACGATGGTGACGTGCCGGTGATCGTGCGCGAGAAGATCAAGCCGCCCGTGTCGCCCCGGAACACATACAGCGCCTTGTTTGTAAACGTGCACAGGCCAAAGAAGCAGTTCTCGCCGGAGGACGTGACGACGACCTCCGGTATGCCGTCCCCGTCGAGATCGCCCACCACCGGCGAAGTGTCAAACCCCTCACTGGACGAGGCCGCCGGCGATGCCCATTCCACCATCGGGATTCCGGCAAACGGCGTCGGTCGCGTATCAAAGCCGTCCAGGCCGGCCCCCAGGTTCGACCCAGCCCCGCTACGATCGACATAGCGCAACACATGCGCGCCCGCGCCCAGGCCGGAGAGCGTCAATGGAACCGGCGAGCGCCCGAAGGCATAGCTCAAATCCAGCAAACCCTGGCTCACCCCGTCGATGAAGATTTCAGCCTTGCTCGGAGTGAGGTTGTCGGTCACCCCGATGACGGTCACGCTGATCCCGGTGAAGAGAAACCAAACGTTGCTGCCATCGTCGATGAAGGTGCCGCTGATGGCGGCCACGCGCGATTTCACCGACCAGTCGCCGCTGAGGTATATCCGCCCGCCATCCTGTTCGGCGGGATCGTGCTGGAACAGACCCCTCGGCTCCTGGGTTCCATCCCACACATCGATGTAGTCGAAGTAGGCCCACTTCGTCCCGCCCGTGGCGCTGACGTTGACACTGCTCAACACGCTGAACGAGAGGATGTGTGTGGCGCTGATCAACCCCCCGTAGACTCGGACGACAACGTCGTCGCTGGCCGAGTACAGATCGACCACGCCCTGGCTGAGGCCATCAAGGAAGACCTCGACCTGCCGTCCATCCGTCCGGGCAATGAAACCCGCGCTCACCCAGGCCCCATCAAAGGTCAAGCTGACGGTGTCGCTGACAGCGCTGGTGCGGGCGACGTATTTGTCGCTGGCGATCCCTTGCGCGCTGTCAGCCCAGTTCGTCTTCGTCTGGGTAAAGGGCGCCCCGTTGTAGCGCAGCGCAGGATCATCTTCCTCGATCCGGTAAACGCCACCGCGGGTGCCATCACGGAACGGGGCCGCGCCCGGCGTCCGAAGCGTGTCAAACGACAAGAAGAAGCCCCGGTGCAGGGCGGCGGTCAGGACATGCGGCCCCGCGCCCAACCCGGAATACGAAAGCGAGCGCGTCATTGGCGCAAGGGCGGCCAGATCGACCCACTCGCGGAAGCGCCCATCAATCCAGATGCCCATCTCGCCAGCATTGTTGAATCCGGCCAGATAGTTGAAGGTCACCGAGTCGCCCGCGAAGGCGGCCCAGGCCGTGCCGCTGCCAAGCCCGCTCTGCCCATACGCGCCACCTTCGGCCGCCGTGGAAGTCTGGCGCGCCCAGTTGCCGCTGTAGAAGACGCGCGGATTGGCTTCGTCCAGTGCCCCGTCACCCACGACACTGCCATCCCAGATGTCGAAGTAATCAACGTGGAAGTAGCCCGGCGGCGCCGCGAAGGCGTTGCGCGTTCCGAGCGCGGTGACCGAGATCGTATGCGCGCCGGCGCTCAGACCCGTGATGACCACGCTGCGCGACTCGTCGGAGCGTCCATAGGCGTCGATCACCCCGAGCGAAGCGCCATCGATGAAAACTTCGATCCGACCCGCGTTCGCGGCGGCCAGGTAGCCCAGGCTCGCCCACGTGCCGGTGAAGGCGAGCGATACGGTATCGCTCGTCGCGGAAGAGGCGCGGTAGTAGCCCGCACTCGCGGTGGCATTCGCGTTTTCGAACCAGCTCGACTTTGTCGCCGTGTAGGGCGCGCCGTTGTAGCGCAGGGCCACGTCGAACTCCTCATAGCGGATGATTCCCGACCGGGCAGGCTCGGCATAGAACGGCGCCTCGCCCGGCGTCGCAAAGCTGTCGACGCTGGCGAAGTAGCCCCGGGCCAGGTAGGCCGTCAGGATGTGGGGCCCCGCCCCCAGCCCATTGAACGAGAACGACCGGGTGTAGTTCGCGGTGCCGGTGAACCCCGCGCTCAAATCAAGCCGGGCCCGAAACGCGCCGTCGATCATGACGTTGACGACGCCCGCATTGTTGAAGCCGATCACCGGCTTGTACGTGACGCTGTCACCGGTGAAGGCGAACCAGACCGCGCCGGTCCCCAGCCCGCTGACCGCGTGATTGCCGCCGCTTGCGCCGGCGTTGGCCGGCCGCGTCCAGGCGCCGCTGTACCAGATCCGGCCGCTGTTTTCTTCAAACACGCCGTCGGGCAGCGCCACCCCGTCCGAGACGTCGATGTGATCGAGGTAGAAGTATCCGGGCGAGTTGGCGAAGGCGTTCCGGGTGGCCAACAACGTCACGCTCAGCGTGTGCGATCCCGATCCGAGCCCGCTGAAGACCGCGTTGCGCGTTTGGGTGTCGTTGCCATACGTGTCGATCACCCCCCGCGACGCGCCGTCGATGAAGACCTCGATCCGGCCCGCGTTCTCCGCAGCCAGGAAGCCCAGGCTCGCCCACGTGCCGGTGAAGGCGAGCGACACGGTATCGCTCGTCGTGGAAGAGGCGCGGTAGTAGCCCGCGCTCGCGTTGGCGTTCGGGTTTTCGAACCAGCTCGACTTCGTCGCGGTGTAGGGCACGCCGTTGTAGCGCAGGGCCGGATTGTCTTCCTCATACCGGACCGTGCCCGCCACCGACGGGGCCGTGTAGAACGGCGCGCTGCCCGGCGTGATGAACGCGTCCATAGATGCAACGTAGCCTCGCGTCAGATGAAGCGTCAGCACGTGCGGGCCGGCACCCAGCCCGCTGAAGGAGAGGGCCCGGGTGAAGTTGGTCGTGCCAGTCAAGGGCGAAGCGAAGTCAACTACAGTTGCAAACCCGCCATCGATATAGACGGTCCCCTGCCCCGCGTTGTTATAGCCATTGAAGAACTGGTAGGTGACACTGTCGCCACTGAATGCAAACCAGGCGGCACCGCTCAAAAAAGCGCTCTGCCCGTAGGCCCCGCCGCTGGCCGCGGCCTGGGCGATCCGATCCCAGCCGCCGGTCATCCATATCCGCGCGCTGTCTTCCTGAAGGGTTCCATCGGCGAGCGTGCTCCCATCCCAGACATCCAGATAGTCGAAGTAGAAATTTCCCGGCGATCCGGCAAACGCATTCCGCGTGCCGAGCGCGGTGACGGTCAGCGTGTGCGCGCCACCGCCCAACGATGGCAGGGTGAAACTGCGCGGCGCCTCGCCGTTGCCATAGGTGTCGATCACGCCTCTCGAGACACCGTCGACAAAGACCTCAACCCGGCCGGCGTTCGTATTGGCGATATAGCCCAGGCTCGCCCATGCGCCGGTAAACGTCAGCGAGATCGTATCGCTCGCCACGGATGAATAGGCCAGAAAGCCTGTGCTGGCGTAGTTGTTGTAGTTCTCATTCCAGCTCGTCTTTGTGGCCGTGAATGGCGCGCCGTTGTAGCGCAGGGCGGAATCATTCTCTTCGTAGCGGATGATGCCGGTCCGCGTTGTCGGCGCGTAGAACGGGGCCACGCCCGGGGTCGCAAAGGCGTCGAGGCTGATGTACGAACCGCGCCGCGAAACCAGACTGAGGACATGGGCACCGGCGCCCAGGCCGTCAAACGAGATCGTTGGCGTGCTCGTCGCCATGTTGGCGAAGGCCGAGTACTGATCGACATCGGCCTTCCAGAACCCATCCACATAGATGCTGACTGCGCCGGCGTTGCTGAAATCATTTACCATCCGGTAGGTCACGCTGTCGCCGGTGAAGGCGAACCAGGCCGACCCGGTGGTCGCGCCGAGGCCGCTGCGGGCATAGTTTCCCCCGCTTGCGCCAGCCAGCGTCGTGGTCGTCCAGCCTCCGCCCAGGATGACCCGCCCGTCAGATTGCTCAAACGTCCCATCCGCGAGGGTTGTCCCGTCCCACACGTCAAAGTGGTCGATCTTGGCGTAGGCAGTCGCCGCCGCCCAGGCGTTCTTTCCGCTGAGGACGCTGATGCTGATGACGTGGGTGGCGTTGGCCAGCCCCGCGAGGACCTTGCTCTGGGGAAGATTGGACCGGTTCGCATAACTGTCGATCACACCCTCTGAGACGCCATCGAGGAAGATCTCGAACTGGCGCCCGTCGTCGCCGGCCAGATAGCCCACGCTCACCCAGGGCCCGCTGAAGGTGAAGGCCAGGGTGCTGCTGATCGCGCTCGAGCGGCTGTAGGAACTGCCGCTGGCCAGTTGCGCGCTGGCAACGTTTGACCATGTGCCGGTTTTTGCGACACCCGGGTTGGCGACTTCCGTGCGGAGGATGGCGCCGGTGAATTCCGGCCTATCGATCCTCATCCGTGATGCTTCACCCGTCACCAGTGATGCGTCGTTTGATACGGGGGATGGGTCATCCGCTTCGTCGATTGCTTTCGGCGCGGCTTCGGACGACTGTGGCTGGCCATCAATGTGCTGAGGTCCGCCACCGGGGGTCAGGCGCCGGGCGCGATCCTTCTTCGGTCCGCCGTCCTCGGTCTTCGGTCGAAGCGCCAGTGCTGGCGCCGCGCCCTGCGTCACAAACGTCGTCACGATCGTCGTCACGGTCACGTTCCCTGGCGCGACGACAGCCGGCGCGACCGCAGCGGTGGCGTAGAGGGCCTGCCCCACGGCAAAGAAACCATAGCTCGTGGACGTCGCGCCGGCCAGCCCTTCCGGGGCCGTGACAACGGCGCTCACCGTGACAGTGTAGATGCCGGTCTGGAAGCCGCTCGTGTTCAGGCTGCCAAAGCTCACGACAATGGGGTCGCCGGCGTTGAGGCTCAGTGGCGCGCTGAGCGTGGCGCTGATGGCGCCGTTTGGCGCGATGACGGTCAGCGTCGCCGCGGCCGTCATCTTCCAATTGGCAATGTTGGCCACCCGCGCGGTCAGGCTCGTCGCGCTGGTCCCAAAATCGACAAAGCCGGGATTGGCGACGACATCCAGCGCCTGGAGCACGGGCGAGATGAAGCTCACCCCTGCGATGGCGGAGTCCATAAACAGCGGCATGGCCGGCGCGCCGGTGAAGGCCGTGACGTCGGCATACACCGGCGCAAAGCCTGCGCTCGCCAATGTCAGCACAACCGTTTGGGTTGAAGTGGCGCCAGACGCGAGCACGGGCGCGAGGACGATCGGCCCGCCCAGGACCGGCGAAGTCAAGGTGACGTTGAAGCTCGTGCTCAGCGATCCCCGATTCGTCAGGGCGAAGGTCAGGTTGACCGGCCGGCCGGGCAGCCCGGCCGCCGCGCCCGGGCTGAAGCTCGCCTCAAAGTCGTGGGTGATCGCCGCCCGCAATTGCCCCGCCAGGTCGCCCATCAGCGCGCACAACGCAGCCAGGTCAGGGCCAATCTGGGCCTGGCCAATGTGCCCGGCCAGGCTAGCGGCCAGCGCCTGCAGGCTGGCCAATGCGGGCAGAGGCGCCAGACCATTTTGGGCGGCGCTCAACGCGTTCAGCGCGCTGACGAGCGCATCCCGCTTGGCGACATTTGACGGATCCCCCTCGAGCGCAGCGGTGGCGGCGGCCACCGCGTCCAGGGTCGCGGTCGGGGCGGCGCTGCCCAGATCGGCCAGGCTGTATGCCGCCGCGTAGGCGCAGGCCGCTTGCGGGGTGGTCAGGATGATCAACGTGTTGGCGGTCTGCGAGTAGCCGCCGCTTGAGGTCGTAAATCCAACCACGTAGTCCTGGCCAAGCGCGCCCTGGGCAACGATGGTGATCGGCTGGGTGGCGGTCGCGCCCGCGCCCGCGCTCATGCTGGCGGCGTAGTTGGCGGTCCAGCCCGGGGCAGGCGAATCAAATAAAATCGGGAATGCGGCAGTTGCGTTGCCGACGTTGAACAGGCGGAGATTCAGCGTGCTTGTGGCGCCCGGAGCGCTGAACAGGAAGGGCTGTGACAAGGTGAGATGGGCGTAGGGGGTCCCTGGCACAACGAAAAGATCACTGTCGCTGCCGGTCAGGGAGGGGTTCTCGACGCCCGTCACGCTGACGGTGAACGGGTAGCTCGTGCCGGCCGGCGGCAACCCCAGGGTGGGCGAAATGTAGAGCCCGAAGCGGCCCACCCCGCCCGGGGGCAGCGCGACCGTCCTGGCGTTCGTTCCCGTTTGCCCGCCGTAGATCAGCCAACTGGCGCTCAGCCCGGCGACGTTGGCCGCGAAACTCCGGGTGAGGTTGCTGGTGTTGGTGATGTCGACCCGGAACGCGGCGCCACTCAACTGCATCCGGCCGTCGTTGGTGTCGTTGAGCGGGTTGTCGCTCTGGTTGACCCCATATGGCACCGACGTAAGCGGATTGGGCGCCACGCTCATCTGCATGCCCTGGAACGCTGAGATCGTGACCGTATGGACGGCGCTCACACTCAGGCGCGGGTATGCCTTCGATTGGGCAACAACCACCAGCGCGTACGTCCCGGCCGGCGCGCCAAGGCCGGATTGCGCGCTGATCGCGCCAGCGCCGCCAACCGCCACCGTCCAACCTTCCGGACCCTCGACGGTCAGGCTGTAGGCGCCGCTGACCGAGCTGGACATCAAGGCGGTAAAGGCGACGTTCCCCATCGGACTGATGGCGCTGGCGGGCGCGGACAGGGTCAGGGCGAATACGTCCCCCGAGCCGTTCAGGGTCACGTTGTCGCTGGCGCCCGCATCTGCAACGCTCAGCCCGCCGGTGAAATTGGCGATGGCAAAGCGCTCCGGCGGCGGAACAGCTGTCCCGCCCAGGGTTAGGACGCCACTGGCGCCGTCGAGATTGACCCCGCCCGAGGCAATCGCGAGCGTGGCCGCGGGCGCGAAGTTCGATGCGCCGGGATAGTCGCCGCCCGCGCTCAGACCGTTGGACACGCCCGCGTAGAGCGAGGCGTCGCCGGCCCCATATGCCGCCACCAACGCCGTGGACAGGCTGGCCGAGATCGCGCCCGTCGGCAGGTTGGCGGGAGTGGTCATTACCCCGGTCGCGCGGACAGCCGCGTGGGTCGGCAAGGGCGCGCTCGGGATGGCGTACTCGATCTCCGGCAAGGGCGGATCGCTGGCGGAAACCAGGCTGGCGCCCACTTTCTTCCCGCCTTTGTAGGCCAGGTTGCAGGCTTTCTTCACGATCTTGTTCGGCCCTTCGCAAAAGGCCTTGGCATAGGCATCGGCAGACTTCGTCGCCACCTTCATCGTAGCCACAGCCTGGGACTTATCACCGCCGAGCTTGCTCACCAGCACGGGCGTCAGCGCGCTCCATAGGCCGACCGCCATTCCAAGCATGAATGCCGTCAACGCCTTTAGTCCGCCGCTCAAGAGGAGACCATATTCGATGGCGGCCGTGTGCAGCCCGTTCTCCATCACCCCGACCATCTCGCCGGTCAACCGGTCGCTCTCAAACCAGGCATAGCGCAAGCGACCGCTGATCGAAATCCCCTCGGTCGGCACGAGCACTTCCTTGCCGGCAACGACGGCCGAGGTGATGCGCGCGCGGGCCTGATCCGACAACGACAGATCGGCCAGCTCATCCAGCAGGGTGTCGTCGATGCGCACGAGGGGCACGCCCAGGGCCAGCGCCTGCGATATCACCCGGGCAGTGCTGATCGCCGGCAACCCGGCCGCTTCTTCCAGCGCATCCTGCTCGTATTGCGATTCCAGATATCCCTTCATCTGCTGCAGGGCGTAAGGCGCTTCTGCCGATTGCCCGGGCCGCCCAACCGCCCGAGCCGAGGTGCGGCGCAGATCGATCGTGAAGGCATCAGAATTCACCGTGGCGCTGATCCCGGTAAGCGACCCGACAGACACGATGCGGGGCGCGGCGTAATATGCCTTGACCTCGGTGGCGGCCCCAAAATACGCCAGCGCGTCATCGGCCCGCACGGCAAACGTCAGCCCAACCAGGGCCAGGCGGGCGGCGATGTTGAGCTGCATCCGGCTCTGGGCTTCGGTGTATTGCGCCTCCTGCTCGGGCGCGCGCGGCGTCACATATTGCAGCGTGTTGATCGTCGTGAGGTCGGCGCTGAACTGGGGGGTAAGGTTGATGGCCAGCGCGCGGGTGCGCTGCAGGGCCTCAAACGGCACCCGCCCGCTCCAGAACCAGGTCGAGAACATGTCGGTGGTTTGCACCATTGGCTGGCTTTGGCTGCCCGAGGCAAAGCTGATTGCGCCGCCATTCTGGCGCTTGTCGTAACCGATCAGGTCGATGACCTCGCGCTCAAACGTCCGGGTCGCGCCGCCGGGCTCGCGCAGATCAAACTGCAGCCACTCAGCCACATGCAAATTTGTGACCGAGGCAAAGTTGCTGACGAGATCCTGGAAAGGCGCGCCGACCACGATCTCGGCCGTGCTCGTGTCATCGCCCACGATGAAGTAGGGGGTGTAGTCGACAATGTTGTTGGCAAACACCGCGCCGTTGACCACTTGCGCATTCACCACGTGGGCCAGGGCCACCGGTTTGCCAGCCACCTCCACCGACGCAAAGGTGCGCGAGATCGGATAGAAATCCTGCAGCCCGCCGAGGTAATTGTTGTATTTTTGGACTTTGAGCCGGACGGTGACCTTGTGCCGCTGCGCGTCGGGAACTTCGGCAATGCGATCAGTGCCATCGCCGGCCGTGCTCGTCTGAAAGGTAGCGCCGGGAGTGGCTGCCGCAAACGAGGGATCGAGGTCGGTCCACGCCCCGGCGAGATAGGCCTCCACCCACCAGTGGTCGCCGGCCTCGGCCAGCAGAGCCGCGTCGTTAAGGGGATCGCTCACCGGCGCGCCGGCCGGGACGTAACCCTCGATCCGAGTCGGGGTGATAAACATGCTGGCAATGAGCGCCTGGGCCGTCGCCGTGCTCAGCGACCCGTGCCGGTAGCGGGCCGGCACACCGCTGGCGCGCAACAGGGCGATCAGCAGCGACGATTTGTCGAGCGCGTTTCCGGCCCCGCCCCACAGCGTGCCGCGCGTGCCGCGCAGCGAGCCCGCATAGACCTCGTTGCCCATGCCCTTGACCAGTTCGAACAGAGAGCCGCTGGCGTGTTGCAACTCGGCGGCTTTGCGCAACATATAGTCATCCCGGGTGTCCGCGTCGACGGTTCGGCTCAGAAACGCGCCCAGCGCCTCGCTGGCGATCTGGCTCGCCGCGCCGGCCGCGCTCACCCGCCGCCCGTTCAGGGTTGCCAGGGCGACTGGCCCGCCGTCTAACGGCGTAAAATCACCACCACCCGGCGTCACACTGAGGGTCAGCGTGGCGGTCAGGCTGCCCATGGGCGGGAGGTCGCCCAGCGACCACACGATTGCGTTGCCGGCCCGGCTCACCGCAGGGGACGCCGACGCAAATTCGGCCGCGGCGAGGAGTGTGTCGGTAACCAGGACACTCCGAATCGTATTGGGATCCTGCCGATAGTCATGGGCCGATAGAAGCGCGATCGACTCGGTGATCGTGGCGGCGTTGGGCAGCTCCGGGCGGAGAATCGGGGGCAGATTATTGAAAACGGTGAAAGTGATGGTCATCAACCCGCCGGACAGTTCGCTCGGCCGGGCGGCGCTCTGCACCCGGACCAGGCTGAGCGGCGCGCCGAGGTTGGCGGGCTGGGCGGCGGGCAAATCCTGCGGCAGGGCCGGCGCGGCCGGCTCGGTAACGCGTGCAGAAAGATCGACCGGGCTCAGGGCGTCTGCGGCGCTGGCCTGCCGCAGCGCGGGCGTCAGGCTCATCGCCGCGATCGCGATCGCGAGCAGCGCCGAGAAACACCGGCCCAGATTGTCCTTCCGTTTCATGTTCCACCCCTGGTTACGTCTGCGGAAACCGGTCTCCGATCGTCGTGAATTTACACGGCTGCGCCGTGGAAGTTGGCATCCGGACTGTTATGTTTTTTGGCGGCTCATTTCTCAGCATCCACCTGCCGACCCGTCTGGGCCACCTGCAAGAGAAGACACAGATATAGCATGTAATGCGGCGCTACGCAACCAGCCGATGTCTCACTTTTTGGGTTGAGCGTCTCAACTCATCTTCGGAAGCGCCATGCCCGCGTTGCGCCCGGGGATGGCGCTTCCGAAAGAAAGTTCAGTTGGGAGGAGCCGAGCTATAGTTGTCGTTGCAACGATCTCCCGGAGGCACCATTACCGTACCGCTTGATCTCACCCAGCTCGCCCTCATCGCCCTGGCTGCCCTGGCCGCCGGCGCCATCAACGCCATCGCCGGCGGAGGCACACTGATCTCCTTTCCCGCGCTGACCTTCGTGGGTGTGCCGGCGGTCGCGGCCAGCGTCACCAATACGGTTGCGCTCTCACCCGGCTATCTCAGCGCCACCTTTGCCCAATGGAATGACCTGAAGCCGCAGCGCCATCGGCTGCTGCTCCTGGCGCCCGTGGCCGTGCTTGGCGGGATTGTCGGCGGGTTGCTGCTCTTGAATACGGGCGAGCGGGTCTTTCGCCAGCTCATCCCATTTCTCATCCTGCTGGCCGCGGTGCTGCTGGCGTTGCAGGGGCGGCTGCGCAAATGGATTGTCGCCCGCCAGGCCAAACACGTTAAACGCAGCGACGCATGGGTGATCGTCCCGATCTTTCTGGCCTCGGTCTACGGCGGGTATTTCGGGGCCGGGCTGAGCGTCATCGTGCTGGCGGTATTGGGCCTGGTCATCGACGACAACCTCACCCGGCTGAACGCGCTCAAACAGGCGGTGGCGTTCTGCGTCAATATCGCGGCCGCCCTGTTCTTCCTGTTCTCGGGTCAGGTCGTCTGGCTGGCCGCGGGGGTGATGGCGGTCGGG
>JBDSIP010000492.1:0-3699 GCA_039917915.1 Thermoflexales bacterium | reverse complement strand
CGCCCGGCAAAGCCGGGCGAGATCGCCTCCGGACGTGCTTGTTTATGTTTCTTATCGCGCTGCCAACGACAAGAGCACGCTCATCAGGACCTGGGCGACGATGATCTTGGCGATCAGCGACATCGGGTAGGCCTGCGCATAGCCCGCCGCGGGCCGATCGTCGCCGGCCCGTTGCTCGACGAAAGCAAGCAGTCCTGGCTGGGTCATGATCGCGGCGAGGATGCCGATCAAGCGCCCCATGGGGATGCGCATTATCTTGTAGCCGACAAAAAGGATCAGCGCCTGAACGACGACGATGCAACCAGCCGCGGCCAGCGCGATCACGACCGCGTCGCCGGATGCAATCGTCCGGGCCAGGTCATAGCCGGCACCCGAGCCGACACCAGCCAGAAAGAGCACCAGCCCAAACTGGCGCAGGGTGAGATTGGCGTTGTAGGGCAGACCCCATACCAGCGGCCCTGAACGTTCCAGCGCGCCCAGGACAAGCGACACGAGCAGCGGTCCACCCGCGATGCCCAGGCGCAAGGTGATGCCGCCGGGCAGCGGAATGGCAACGAAGCCGGCCAAAACACCGAGGGCCAGCCCGATGTTGAATGTCAGCACGTCGACTTCGCTCAACGCGCGATAGGAGTCGCCAAAGAACTTGGCGGCGGCGGCCAGGTCTTCGCGGCGGGCAACCACCCGGACTCGGTCGCCGAGCTCGAGACGCATGTCCCCCCGGGCGATCATGTCGGCATCGCCTCGGCGCACCCGGGTCACGACGGCGCCGATCACTTTAGGCAGGTTCAACTCGCTGAGGGTGCGCCCGGCAACGCGCGGGTTCGAGACAAAGATGCGCCGATAGTCGAGTTCATGGCGCTCGAGTTCGAGATGAATGTCGCTCAGCTCGCCGATCAGGGCTTGAAAGCGATCCAGGTCATCCGCGCCGCCGACGACGGTCAGGAGATCACCCTCGCGCAACACGACCGATCCGGTCGCCAGGACGACATCATCTTCATGCCGCACCCGGCCCACGATGATGTCGAGGGGGTGCTCGGCCATGATCCGCGCAAGGCTGTGGCCGATCGCGGCGGGTTGGGTCACCCGCACGGTGCGCGACGCGATCTGACGGCGAGCCGAGCTGCCCTGAGTGGTTTCGGCCTCTTGCGCATAGTTGATCCGGAATATCTTCTCGGCAACGACGATGACAACAAGGGTCACCACGATCCCAAGGGGATAACCAATCGAGAAGCTGACCGTCGGGCCATTGACAAGCGCGTCGACCAGGTCAGGCGGCATCGTGCCCTTGATGAACTCGCGCACGGCAGCCAGTGAAGCGGCGTTGGTGAAGCTGCCCGTAAAGAGGCCGGTCCCGCCCGCGGGGCCAAATCCCAATCCAAGCGTGACAAGCGCAACCACGACCGCGGCGAACACAATTGCCGCGGCCGCAAAGAGGCTTTCCCGAAAGCCCGGTCCGCGCAGCGACGCAAAGAACTGCCGGCCGCTGCTAAGACCCATCAGATACAGGAAGATCGCCAGCCCGAGTTGCTGGATGATTTCGGGCACCCGCATGCGCGGGCTGAGCGCGCCAAAAAAGAGCGCGCTGAACAACACCGCTGACACGCCCAGGCTGACCCCGCCGAAGCGGAGCTGCCCGAGCAGATATCCCAGCGCCGCTATGGCGAAGAGCAGCAGCAGCGGGTTGTTCTCGAGCAGTTCAATCATGCGAACCCACTGAACACTCTAGGTACTCCTAACAGAACCTGTATTTCGAGACGATATCCCCCGGCTTCGCCGGGGGATATCGTCTCGAAAACTGATTTGTTTGGGCTCCCAAGGTTGTTCGCCTCTCGACTCAGAATCTCTCCGACGGCAGACCCCAATGTTCCGGCGAGCGCCATAACGCCGACAGGATCAACTCCCGAATGAAGATCATTTCCTTGGGCAGGCGGTCATACAGGCGGGCGAAGAGCGAATCGTGCGCGACGACCTCCTGTTGCCACAGGTCGCGATCGACCGACATCACTTCGTCGAACTGAGCGCGTTCGTAGCTCTCCAACCCGCGCCAGTCGAGATCGCCATGGCGGGGCACCCAGCCAAGCGGACTTTCGACGGCAACCGCATGACCGTGCGTGCGCCCAACGATCCATTTCAAAATCCGCATGTTCTCGCCAAACCCTGGCCACAGGAAGTTGCCGTCCTTGTCCTTGCGGAACCAGTTGACCAGAAAGACCCGCGGCGGATTAGGCAGACGGCGCCCGAAGTTCAGCCAGTGATTGAAGTAATCGGCCATGTTGTAACCGCAGAACGGGAGCATGGCGAATGGGTCGCGCCGGACCTGCCCGAGCGCGCCCGAGGAGGCGGCCGTCGTCTCGGAACCCATCGTCGCGGCGGCATACACCCCATACGCCCAGTTGAAAGCCTGATAGACCAAGGGCACAACGGTCGATCGACGCCCACCAAAGATAAAGGCGCTGATCGGCACGCCGTCCGGGTCGTCATAGGCGGGATCGATCGAGGGGCAGCCCTCAATGGGCGCGGTGAATCGGGCGTTGGGGTGCGCCGCGGTCCGGCCGCTTGCAGGCGTCCAATCTTTACCCGTCCAGTCGATCAAGTGCGCGGGCGGGTGTTTGGTTTTCCCTTCCCACCACACGTCCCCATCATCGGTCAATGCGACATTGGTGAAGATGGTGTTCGCCCGAATGCTGGCCATCGCGTTCGGATTGGATTTATCGGAAGTGCCGGGCGCGACACCGAAGAAGCCTGCCTCGGGGTTGATGGCAAAAATCCGCCCATCCGGCCCCGGCTTGATCCAGGCAATGTCATCGCCGACGGTTGAGACATCCCAGCCCTCGTTCAGAAAAGGCGCGGGCGGGATCATCATCGCGAAGTTGGTCTTGCCGCACGCGCTGGGGAACGCGGCCGCGACATAGGTCCGCTCACCCTGCGGATCCTTGACGCCGAGAATGAGCATGTGTTCGGCCAGCCAGCCCTGCTCTTTCGCCAACACCGAGGCAATCCGCAGGGCAAAGCACTTCTTGCCCAGCAAGGCATTCCCGCCGTATCCGCTGCCATACGACCAGATCTGGCGCTCTTCGGGGAAATGCACGATGTATTTGGTTTCGCGGTTGCACGGCCACGGCTCATCGGCCTGGCCCGGCGGCAGCGGCGCGCCGACCGAATGCAGACAGCGCACGAATTCGCCATCGCCAAGCGCATCAAGGACCTTTGCCCCCATGCGGGTCATGATCCGCATGCTGACCGCCACGTAGGGCGAGTCGGTGAGCTGAACGCCGATATGGGCTATGGGCGAGCCGATCGGACCCATGCTGAACGGCACGACATACATCACCCGGCCGCGCATCGCGCCGTCAAAAAGCCCGTTCAAGGTGTTCTTCATCTCGCGCGGCGGAACCCAGTTGTTCATCGGGCCGGCATCGCCTTTGTCGAGGCTGCAGATAAAGGTTCGGTCCTCAACCCGCGCCACATCACCTGGATCGGAGCGGGCCAGAAAGCAGTTGGGGCGTTTCTGGGGATCCAGCCGAATAAACGTGCCGGTGGCAACCATCTGGTCGCACAGCGCGTCGTATTCCGCCTGAGACCCGTCGCAGAGATGGATCGCGTCTGGTTTACACAGGGCCGCGATTTTCCCGATCCATATGCGCAAAGTGCTGTTCTTGATTTCGGGTATGTCCATGTTCTCCGTCTTCCTCGTCAGCG